>JAFAQI010000272.1 GCA_019246495.1 Frankiales bacterium
CCCCGCCACATCAGCTGGCGGGCGAGCGCGACGCTGACCGCTGATGTGTCGTCGGCGATCTCGCGCGCGAGGGCGTACGCCGCGGGCAACAGCTCGTCAGCCGGATGCGTCGACCGGACCAGACCGCCGGCGAGCGCCTCCACGGCGTCGAACACCCGGCCTGTCGCGAGCCATTCGATTGCCTGGCTCGGTCCGACGAGGCGGGGCAGGAACCACGTCGATGCTGCTTCGGGGACAATGCCGCGCCGGGTGAACACGAAGCCGAACTTCGCCGACTCGCTCGCCAGCCGCACGTCCATCGGCAGCGTCATCGTCACGCCGACGCCGACCGCCGGTCCGTTGATCGCGCCGATGACCGGCTTGCGCATCTCATAGATGCGCAAGCTGACGAGACCACCGCCGTCGCGTGGTGCGCTGTCGACCGTGCCTCCGCGCCGCTTCACGTCGAACGTGTCGCCACCGCCCGACAGGTCGGCGCCGGCACAGAACGCTCGGCCCGCACCGGTGACGACGACGGCGCGAACCGCGTCATCGGCATCGGCGCGAGTGAACGCGTCGATGAGCTCGTCCTTCATCGTCGGCGTGAACGCGTTGAGCTTGTCGGGACGGTGCAGTGTGATCGTGAGGATGCCGTCGTCGACGTCGTAGCGGATCTGCTCGTAGTCGGTCATGCGCATCATTTTGCGGCCGCCCATGTTTCTGCGATCGCGACGTCCGTGACGAACCGTGCCGGGCTGCCCGCTGCCCACCAGGCGGCAGTTGCGTCGAGAGCCGACACGAGCAGCGCGGCGGCGGCGTCCGCACTCCCCTGCGGCACGTGCAGCAACAGCTCGTCGTGCAGGCAGAGCACGATCTGGCCGCCGACGTCGCGCAACCCGGCACGCACGGTTGCAGCCCACGCCTTGAACAGCTCGGCGGCTGCGCCCTGCACGACCGCGTTACGCGCGAACCTCCCCCACGACGACACCGGGTAGCGGTCGTCAGCCGGATCGCGGGCGAGCCGGATCAACCGCCCGCCGTACGTCCGCAGATCGACCCCGCGCCGGCCCGCGTCTTCAGCGGCCCGCAAGTAGGCGAGGGCCTGCGGATAGGTCCGATCCATGTCGCGCAACGCGGCGCCGGCCGCGCCGGACGTCTGGCCATACATCGCCGCGAGCACGGCGACCTTCGCGGTCGGCCGGTCACAGCGCAACGCGTCGGCCACGGGTGCATACATGTCGTCGCGGCTCGCGGCAGCGGCGAGCGCCTGGTCACCGGACACCACTGCGAGCACCCGCGGCTCGACCTGCCCGAGGTCGGCGCGGACGAGCACGTGGCCGGGTTCGGCGCGCACCGCTCCGCGCAACTCGGCCGGCAGGTTGTGCAACCCGGCCTGCGCGGTCATCCGCCCGGCACCTTGCGCGGCACTCCACCCACCGCGCAGCCTGCCGTCGGCGCCGACGTTGCGGTCGATCCAGGACCACCCGTACGTCGTGGCCAACCGCTCGGCCTTGCGCCACGCAAGCAGCGCAGCGACCGGCGGGGAGGTCGCCGCATGTGGCTCGAGCCGCCAGGACCTGGTGTCGGGAAGGTCGAGCCCGATGCGGACCAGCAGCTCACGAACCTGTTGCGGGTTGCGCAGATCCGGCGGAGCGGCGCCACTCACTGCCTCGTTCGGAAACTGCAGGAGCACGACCGCATCGCGTTCGCGGCGTTGCGCGGCTGCGTGGTGTTCGTCGATGGGACGCTCGCCGATGACACCGCGCAGCACATCTCCCACTGCGGCGACGTCGACCGGCAGCCCGTCGGCCTCGAGCTCGACGGCCAGCAACGCTGCCGCCGACTCGGCCCATGCGGTGAGCAGAGCAAGCGGCGGCTGGCGCGGCGCCGCTCGCGGATCTGCGAGCGAGTCGAGCCGGCGGCGCTGGTCGGCGTACACATCCCAGGCGAGCGCCGCCCACTGCGCCGCGGTCTGGAGAGTCTCCGCCCAGCCTCCGCGCTGCCACGACTCGCTCAGCTGCCCGTCGTCGTCGAGTCGTCCGCCGGCGACCGCGAACAGGTCCGGTTCACCGCGCGGAAGAGGTGGTGGCGACAGGTCATGTGTCGCGGCCCAGACCGCGGCCGGGTCCTCCCGACCGTGCCCGTGCACGAGCCGGGAGACGGCCGCGAGGTCCCAGCAGGCGCGCGGCCGGACACCCGCAGCCACGACACCCGCATCGCGAGCCGACCACCACACCCAGCGCACGTCGAGCTCGGCGAGCTCACGGAGCAGGACCGACGGATCGCCGGCGATCTCCCGCACCTCGGCCGGCCCGGCGTCAGTCCGCCCATCTGCGGCTCGCCAGTGCAGCGCGACGCCATCCGGCACCGTGACAAGGGCAACGGGCCGGCCGGCGCCCAGTCCGGCCCCGGCCAGCTCCGCAGCGAGGGTCACCTCGCGATCATCGCGTTCCGCCGCTGTCAGGCGACGTGGATGTCAACTGCTCCTACGCCGACCTTGACGTCGAGCACCAACTTGTCGGCCGACGACGGCGTCACCGAGCCCAGCGACTCGGACTGCTCGGCGTCCAGCCCGGAGACCTTGTGTCCGTTGACGGTGACCGAGCCGACGCCACTCGTGGCATGCACGACGACCGGCACGCCGGCGGGCACCGTCACGTCGATGTCTCCACGACCCAGCCGTACATCGGTGCGATGCCGGCCGCTGACCTGGAGGCCGGTGAGGTCGAGCTTCACGGTGCCGACGCCGTAGTCGTAGTTGCTCCGCAGTTCGCTGATCGAGGACACCCGCAGCGACCGCGTGCCGAAGTGGCTGCCGAAGATGCCGACGACGGCGATGCCGACCGCGAGGATTGCGGCAGTTGTCACGAGTAGCCACCGGCCGCGTCTCGTGCCGATGATCACCGCGGCAAGCAGTACGACGACGAGCAGGCCGACCGGCGCGCCGAACCACAACAGATGGTGCAGGTTGCCGAGGATCACCGCGACGACGATCACCAGCAGGATCAGCGCCGGCGCACGGGACAGCAGTCGAGGTCGTCGACCGCTCTGCCACGGAGCCGGCGCGTCTGTCGACGGCGTCAGCAGCCAGGCGGCGAGATAGAGCGCCACCCCGAGACCGCTGAACAGCGACAGAACGACAGTGCCGATCCGGACGAGCGTGATGTCGAGGTGCCAGCGCTCGGCGACGCCGGCGCAGACACCGCCGAGCATCCGGCCCTCGCGGGGGCGGACGAACAGCGGCGGTGTGCTGTGGGCCGCGCCTGAGGTGGCGCCGGGCTCGCCGGTGCCGGTCCCGCCCGCGTTGGCACCATCGCTGGCACCGGAGTCGTCGAGCGGAGTAGTCGGTGTGGTGGGCTGGGGATCCAGGTTCTCGGTCATGGCTCGACGATCGCCCGCCTTCGCGGTTGCGGGATCCGGGTGCGCTCCTGCCGCGACCCTGGTCCGGTGGTCCGGGCGAAGTCCGGGTGCGTTCCTGAGCCGGGAGCCCGATCCGGGTGTGATCCTGAACAGGTGACCGACCGGGAGACCTCCTCGCGGCCGCCGCTGGTGCGGCGGCGCGAGGGTCGACTGCTCGCCGGGGTCGCCACCGGCGTCGCGGAACATCTGCGCATTCCGGTCGTCGCGGTCCGGCTGACGTTCGCGTTGCTCGTCGTCAACGGCGTCGGCGTGCTCGCCTATCTTGCGCTCTGGATCCTCGTGCCGCCTGCGGCCGACAGCCAGCCGCCGTTGTCGCCTCTGCGCTCGCCGCGGCAGGCGTTGCGGACGCTGCTGCGAATCACTCCCTACGACGATCCGCACCGCCGTCGCAAGCTCATCGGCTACGTCCTCCTCGGGGTCGTGACGACGTCATTGCTCGGCGGCTTCGGCGTTGACGTCGGCGGCCACAGCCTGCTTCCGCTCTCGGTCGCCGGCGTCGGCGCACTGCTCATCTGGTGGCGGGCGCCCGACGCGCAACGCGAGCAGTGGAGCCGCGATGCGCGGCGTTATGGCTCACGTCTCGGCCGGCGCGGTCCGCTGCTCATCGTGCTCGGCGGCGTCGGCCTCGTGGTGCTCGGTGTCACGTCATTCCTCGCCGCGCACGACGCGTTGCGCCAGGCGCGGGACGGCGCGCTCGCGATCGGCGCGACGCTCGTGGGCGTTCTGCTCGTCACTGGTCCGTGGCTCTATCGGCTGATCCGCGAGCTCACGGCCGAGCGTCGTGAGCGCATCCGCGAGCAGGAGCGCGCGGAGCTCGCGGCGCACGTGCATGACTCGGTGCTGCAGACGCTCGCTTTGATCCAGGCGCGGGCCGGCGACGGTGACGCCGTACGACGATTGGCCCGCCGCCAGGAACGCGAGCTCCGGTCGTGGCTCTATCCCCCGTCGACCGAGACCTCCGGCGACGCGGCGTTGTTCGGCGCCGCGTTGCGTGACGCGGCCGCGTCGGTCGAGGACGCGCACGGCATCACCGTCGATGTCGTCGTCGTCGGCGACGCGGTGCTCGACGAGGCGTTGCAGGCAATGGTCGCGGCCGCGCGCGAGGCGTTGGTCAACGCCGCGAAGGCTGCCGGGGTCGGTGAGGTGTCGTTGTTTGCGGAGGTGAGTGCCCACGGAGTCGAGGTGTTCGTGCGCGACCGCGGCCGTGGCTTCGACCTGGCGCTCGTCCCCGACGACCGGCGCGGCATCCGTGACTCGATCGTCGGGCGGATGGCCCGGCACGGCGGGACCGGCACGATTCGCACCGGCCCGTCCGGCACCGAGGTGGCATTGCACCTCGCGCGGCGGTCCGGATGACAAGGCCGCTGCGGGTGCGCGTCGTACTCGTCGATGACCATCGGCTGGTGCGCAGCGGCGTACGTGCCGAGCTCGGCAGTGCGGTCGAGGTCGTCGGTGAGGCCGGTGACGTGGACGAAGCCGTGCGCGTCATCGTCGACACGCGACCCGATGTTGTGCTGCTCGACGTCCATCTGCCGGGTGGCGGCGGCGCCGAGGTGATCCGCAGCGTGCACGAGTCGTTGCCGGCGGTGCGGTTTCTCGCGTTGTCGGTGTCCGACGCGGCGGAGGACGTCATCGGCGTGGTTCGCGCGGGGGCGCGCGGATATGTGACGAAAGCGATCGACGGCCCGGCGCTGACGGACGCGATCACCCGCGTTGCGGCGGGCGATGCGGTCTTCGGCCCAAGGCTGGCGGGCTTCGTGCTTGACGCGTTCGCCGGCGACCCGCACGTCATGACCGCGCCCGTGGCGGACGAGCTGGACGCGCTGACTGCGCGTGAGCGCGAGGTGCTGCGGCTGATCGCGCGCGGCTACACCTATCGCGAAGCTGCGAACGAGCTCGTGTTGTCGACCCGGACGATCGAGACGCACGTGTCGTCGGTGTTGCGCAAGCTGCAGATGTCCAACCGGCGGGAGCTGGCGAGGTGGGCGACGGGACGTGGCGTGGTCTGACGCGCCGCGTCGGAAAACTGTTGACAAGTAACTTGGTTGGATTGCTACAGTTTCATCTGTCCTTCAGCCTCCCCCGGAAGGCTCGCCCCGTGACCGAGACCCCAACCACCGTGGCCGAAGGCCGGGAGTTCCGGCGGCTCGCGCCGACCGAAGCGTTCGCCATGACCGCCGCAGGTGCGCTGCTGCTCGACATCCGGCGGGCCGAGCTTCGCCATCACGAAGGCGAGATCCCGGGCGCCCTCGTCGTCTCAGGGCCGATCCGGGACTGGCGGCTCGACCACGACAGCCCGGAACGGGTGACCGACCTGAGCGACCGGACGCCGGTCGTCGTGGTCGGTGACGGGAGCCCCGCGTCGGTGCTCGTGGCGTCGGCGCTCCGCGGACACGGCGTGCGCGCGGCGACCGAGGTGGCCGGCGGCTTCCCCGCGTGGCGCGATGCGGGGCTGCCGGTGAGCGACAGCTTCACGCTGGCCGGCCGGCGGGTCGTCGTACCGCAGGATCTTCGCGAGCTCGTCCCCGCCTGACCGACCTCGCGCGAAGGTTTCTGTTCGCGCGTTCGCGGGGCAGGGACGTCTCGTGACCGGATGGCCGCAGACCCTGATGCTGGTGCGTCACGGCGAGAGCCTGGGCAACCTGGCGAACGAGCGCGCGTACGCCGAGCAGTCCGACCGGCTCGACATCAACGTCAACGACCCGTCGGTCGAGCTGTCGGATCTCGGCGCGCGGCAGGCGGTCGCCCTGGGTCGCCGGCTCGGTGAGCTGCCGGATGCGCAGCGGCCGACGGTCGTCGTCGCATCGCCCTATGTGCGGGCGCAGCAGACCGCGGACCACATCGTCGACGCGGCCGGGCTGTCCGGCGTCGTCCGGTTGCACGACGAACGGCTTCGCGACCGCGAGCAGGGAGTGCTGGACCGGCTGACCGGTCGCGGTGTGCGCGCCGAGTTTCCGGCGGAGGCGGAGCGCCGGGACTACCTCGGCAAGTTCTGGTATCGGCCG
Source organism: Frankiales bacterium (assembly GCA_019246495.1). Taxonomy (GTDB): domain Bacteria; phylum Actinomycetota; class Actinomycetes; order JAFAQI01; family JAFAQI01; genus JAFAQI01. Next base: position 6,405 of record JAFAQI010000272.1, read on the forward strand.
CCCGGCGGCGAGTCGTGGGCCGACGTAGCTCAGCGAATTCGTGAGTTCCTTCGCGACCTGCGCCTCGACCATGCCGGCGAGCGAGTGCTCGTGGTGACGCACGACGTGCCGATCCTGCTCACCCGCTATGTGATCGAGGAGATGACGACGGACGGCATCGTCGGGTTGTCACGGCAGGTGGTCAACTGCGGTCTGACGATCTATCGGTCGGCCGGCGGACGGCTCGAGCTCGAGGTCTTCAACGACGCGACGCCGGTCGCGGAGGGCGCAGAGGTGACGGCGCATGAGTGAGGAGACCGTCGTCACGAGTGCGGTGCTGCGCGAGTGGCCGTTGCCCGAGATCGGTGACAACGCGGGCAAGCAGGCTCGCGGCACCGTCGTCGTGATCGGCGGCGCCGCGGACACTCCAGGTGCGGTTCTGCTCGCCGGCCTGGCGGCGCTTCGCGTCGGCGCGGGTCGGCTGACGGTCGCAACGGTCGACGTGACGGCGGCGACGCTTGCGGTCGCGATTCCCGAGGCTGCGGTGTCGGCGCTGCCGGCGACCGGTGACGGCCGGCTCGGCGGCGCGGCAGTCGCGGCGGCGCGTGACCTCGTCGACGGCGCGGATGTCGTCGTACTCGGACCGGGCATGCGTGGTGCGGACGAGGCGAAAGCGTTCGTGTCCGGGCTGCTGCCGGCGATCGGCGACGAGACGACGCTGGTGCTCGACGCGATGGGACTCACTTGCGGCGCGGTCACCGAGGCGGGCGACATCGGCCGGCTCATCGCGACGCCGAATGCCAAGGAGGCCCGGATCCTGCTCGACGAGGGCGCGGACGACGAGCGCGACGTCGACGCCGGGACGGCGACGCGGCTCGCGAAGTCCATCGGTGGCGTCGTAGCGCTCGAGTCGCACGTGGCGGCGCCGGACGGCCGGTGCTGGGTCGACGGCAGCGGCAACAGCGGTCTCGGTACGTCGGGCAGCGGCGACGTGCTCGCCGGTGCGATCGGCGGGCTTGCGGCACGCGGCGCGACGCCGGACCAGGCGGCCGTGTGGGGCGCGCACGTGCATGCCGAGGCGGGCGAACGACTGGCCGCGCGGGTCGGCCGGCTCGGCTATCTCGCCCGCGAGCTCCTCGACGAGCTGCCCCGCGTATTGGCCGAGCTCGAAGCCTGACCCCCGATCCGATGGGCGTCTAGGGTCGCGGCCATGACCTGGACCGCACCGCCTGTCGACCGGACCGAACCTGACCGCATCGCCGACGAGCGAACGTCGCTCGAGCAGTGGCTGGACTTCCACCGCGCAACGCTGCTGATGAAGTGCGCGGGCCTGACCGCGGAGCAGCTCAAGATGCGTTCGGTGCCGCCCTCGCGGTTGTCGTTGCTCGGTCTGGTCCGGCACATGGTCGAGGTCGAGCGCTGGTGGTTCGGGATGCACGCCGCGCAGCAGGCGGACCTGCGCTTCCCCTACGACCCGGACTCGGTCGGTCTCGACTTCGAGGAGTTGGACGACGCGGATGCCGAGGCCAACCTCGATGACTTCCGCCGCGAGTGCGAAGCATCGCGGGTGGCGGCTGCCGGCAAGTCGCTCGACGACGTCGTACCCAGCCGGGGCGATCATCCGGAACGCACCCGCGACATCCGCTGGATCTATGTACACATGATCGAGGAGTACGCGCGGCACAACGGCCATGCCGACCTACTGCGCGAGTGCATCGACGGAGTGACCGGCGACTGACGCCTTTTCAGCTCGGCGGCGTGTAGTCCACGGCGTGCTCGATGTCGCGGTAGAGCTGTTGCCCGACCGGCCGGCGCATCTCCTCGGCGAGCTGGCCGAGCAACCCGGCGGTCCGGGCTAGCAACGCGAACCCGCGGAGGATCTCGGCCGGAAAGCCCAGGTCGGCGAGCGCCGCGCCGCAGACGCCGGCACCGTTCAGCGGCAGCGTGCGGCCAAGCACCTGCGGATGCACCCGGCCGATCGCCTCGAACAGCGCGAGATGCGGGCCGCGCACGCCTTCCTCGGCCGCGATGCGGATGATGACCGGCGTCCGCGGATCACCGTCCTTGTGCATCGGATGACCGAGCCCCGGCACGAACCGGCCGGCATCACGTTGCCGCTGCACGGCGTCGAGCGCGATGCGGTCCCAGCCGGCGTCGTCGGTGGGCAGTTCGCCGTACGACGACAACGTTTCGGCGAGGAACCGGCCGGCATCCTCGGTCACTCCCAGGAAGCGCGAGCCACCGCCGAGCAGCCCGGCGGCAACCGCGCCTTGCAGTGCTTCTGGCGCGCTGGTGAGAGTGAGTCGCGCGGCGATGACCGTCGGGGTGAAGCCGTGATCGGCCAGCGCGACGAGGACCGTCTCGAACAGCCGCAGCTCACCTGACAACGGCCGCCGCATCGCCACGAGCCAGAACGCGAGCTCCGCGAAGCCGACCTGCCCGAGCAGCTCGCCGGCCAGGTCGTGACCGAGCAGCGTGATGCGATCGGGTTCGGAGTTGCCGATGGATGTCGGGTAGCCACTCACGGTGCGACGTTAGCCACCGCGACGCCAATCACTCCAGAGCGCCAATCACTCGAGAGCGCAGTCACTCCAGGCTGCCGGATAGCAGACCGCCGAGCGGCCCCTTCTTGTCGTCGCCGATCCCCATGTTCTTGCGCAGCGCCTTCGCGAGACCTTCGATCGTCATCGACTGGAGGATGACCTGACCGTCGCCCTCCAGCGTCGCGAGGCTCAATCCCTCGCCACCGAAGATCGCGGTCATCGCGGTCTGTGCGTTGAGCGCGCCGACTCGCTCCACCGAGTACTTCACCGTGTCCTCGAAGGCCACGATGCAGCCGGTGTCGATCTGCAGCTTGCCGCCGTACTTCGCGGGGTTGAGCTCGATGAAGTTGCCGGCGCCGGCGACGAAGACCGTCCCCTTGCCGGTGAACTTCTCGAGCACGAAACCCTCGCCGCCTTTGATGCCGGTGCGCAGGCCGCTGAACGCGATGTCGAAGTCGACCGAGGACTCGGCGGCGACGAACGCGTCCTTCTCGGCGTACCAGCTGCGTGATCCGTCGAGCTCCAGCGCCCGCAGCTCACCGGGAAGCACGCCGGCGAAAGCGATCGTCCCGGCCGACCCGTCGGCGCGGTAGTACTGGAAGGCGAGCGACTCTCCGGCGAGCACGCGCTTGCCGACGTCGAGCGCCTTCTTCATGAACCCGGATGCAGACGCCGGTGCGCCCTGCTGGTTGCCTTGCGGCTTCGTCAGCCGCGTCTCCACCGAGATGTTCGTCGTCTTCCAGAGGAACTTGCCCGCCTCGCAATAGACGGTCTGTCCGGGTTCGAGCGAAACGACCGCCATCTGCATGGCGTTGCCGACGACCTGGTGCGACAGCATGAGACCACCCCCGAGCGGACCGTACGCCGCGGGGCGGCGCCGCGTCACGAAATCTTCCGCGCCAGCTGTAACGCATCCGCCGGCCGCGTCGGTTACCCAGCGAGCTCGCAGTGCGCGGGAACGCCCCCGACCCGGAGGATCCGGAATGAAGCTCTCGACTCTCGC
>JAFAQI010000115.1 GCA_019246495.1 Frankiales bacterium
CCGCCGAGCCCGCCGTACCTGCTCGACGACGTCACGAGGGTCAGGGCCGACCGGCCGGCCGCCAGCGGCGCGGGCAGCGGGTCGCCCGGGTGCCGCGTCCCGGTGACGGTGTAGAGGAAGTGGCCCTGGCCGGTGGTGACGACGATCGTCGCCCCGGCAGTGAGGTCGGGCACCCGGCGAAACGGCGCGCCGAACGTCGTCGACCGCCCGAACAGCACACTGGCGCCGGCCTGCCCGGGCAGGACGCTGTCGGGCCGGTGTCCAGGTCCGGAGCGCAGCTGTTCAGCTCCGGTGCCCTCGACGACCACGAGCCGGTGAATGCCGAGTGACGGGATGTCGACGACCGCCACCGGCCGGCCGAGCGCAATGGGCGCCCGGGTCGGCGCCGTCGCGGTCGACAGCTGCTCGCGGAACGCTGCGAACAGGTTGTGCTGCGCCCGGTGCTCCTGAAGGCCGCTCAGCACGATTCCGTAGAGCACGGCCCAGGCGGCGAGCAGGCCGGCGGTGAACGCGATGGCCCGGGCGACGGCGAGCGACGGCGCGAGCTCGACCGGGACGGCGCGGGCACGCGAGCGGCGTCCGGTGCGGCCGAGGCGGCGCAGGCTCCCCCACGCCTGCTGGACGTCGACGGTCGTCATCGGCGTACCCGGCCGAGCTGGCCGATGAGGCCGGCCGACAGCATGCCCGCGGCGGCGAGGAGGGCGAGGAGCGCGACGAGGCCTCCACGCAGACCGCCGTCGCCGCCCGCGGTGACGCCGTGAGCGACGGCGAGCACCGGTGTGGTCGCCGGCGGGCCGGCGGCCGGCGTGGTCGTGCCGGAGCCGGCGCCGACCGGTGTCGACCCCGTCGGGACAGAGCCCACCGGTGGTCCGGAGCCGGGACCGGTCAACGGGCCGCCGGGACCGCCAGAACCGCCGGGAGAGGACGGCGGCCGCGGCCCGGCATGCGTGAGGGAGGGAAGCGCGCCAGACTGCGCGGCGACGGCGTCCGCCGCGCGCAGGGTGTAGGCGGCTTGGGCGCCAAGGCCGTTCGCGGCCGTGAGCGGCAGGTAGCCGGCCGGAAGCTGGCCGACGCCGCCACCGGAAGCCTGCCCGGCACCGGCGGCGAATCGCAGGAACTCGGCGTAGTTGTGCGCCTCCGCCTTGGGCAGACCGCCGCTGGGCACGGAGGTGCTGATGAGCATCGCGCCCGGGTAGGCATCGGCGACTGCGTTTGCACCGGTGAGCTTGGAGTACGGCAGCTGCCAAGTGCCGGCCTTCGGCGCCGGCCGAAGAAGCGCGGCCGCGGCCCGCAACGACGCGTCGGTCGGGGCGACGAACGACCGGCCGGTGCCGTCGGTGAACGCCGCGGGCGCCGAGGATGCCACGCGAGTCTGCAGGGCCGCCGTGTCGATGCCGTAGCGCGCGGCGTCGGCAACAGATGTCAACCCGATGAGGAACCGGTTACCGATGGTCTGCCGGCCCAGCGCAACGAGCCGCTCCCCCGCCGTACCGCCGCCGGTGACGAGCTGGCACACCACCTGCGATGGCGCGATCGAGAACTGAAGGCCGAGGCTGATCGTCGCAAGCCGTGACGTCGGCGCCGCGACGAGCGGCAGGTAAGGCACCGGGTTGTCGTGCAAACAGTCGTTGCTGCCGTTGTCATAGATGCTCGTCGGCTCGAACGTGTCGAGAAGCGGCCAGCTGTCGACCGGCAGCGTCATGCCCTTGTAGCGCGGGTTCACCGTCATCCCCCACGGGTCGGCTGCGCCGTTGAGCCAGGCGCGGGCGTCGGGGTCGGCGTTGATGTACGACGTGAGCGCGTGCATCACGTCGGAGTCGCTCGACAACGCGTAGAGCGTCGCGGCGCTCTGCCCCGCCGTGACGCCGTGCGGGATGCCCGGGTTGAGCGCGATGAACTCCGGGTCGGTCGTGATGTTGAGCGGGTTGTGCGACAGGTCCGCATCATCCTGCTGGATCGCACTGATCGACGGATAGGACTCGGTGAGGAGCTTGGCGAGCAGGCGCGCATCGAGACGTAGGTGCGTGTACTCGTGCCCGTTGGCGTCGTCGACGTCGTAACCGATGGCGAAGCCAGAGAAGGCAACCGGTGCTGAGACGACCGGCGTCGCATAGCCGCTCGGCGGTGTGAACGTCGTGAACGCGGCATCGACGTTGCCGGTCGCGAGCAGGTTGCGGGCCTGCGGCTCGCCGGTCTGCACGTGGGTGAGCGGGAACAGTTTGGGGTCGGCGCAGAACTTCGAGCTCCACTGCTGCGCGGCGGCGGTCATCAGCTCGGACCCGTAGATGGACACGCCGGCACTACTGCCCTTGGCGACGAGCCCGCAGGACGTCGGCAACGGCGCGAACCCGAGCGGGATAGTGATGCGGTTACGCCAGTTCGAGGCGCTCCACCACAGTGCGCCCTCGACGGCAACGTCGGGGATCGTGTGCCCGCCGGTCGCTTCGCAGGCTTGCTTCGCGGCAGTCGCGTCATCTCCCGTCGCGACGTCGCGCGACGGCAGGCCGTGGGCAGCGACGTCGCAGCTGATGCCTTCGATCGGGATGACGACGAGTGAGCACGGCACGGCGGGTCCGCAGCCGAGCGAGGCGTTGTTGAGCCCAGTCCAGACGTCGAACTTCGCTGCACCGCGGCCGTCGGCACCGGTGACGGCGTAGGTCGTGTTGCCGGGCAGCGCGAGGCTCGAGTCGATGTCCGTCGCCTCCGGGGCGACACCCGCGCATCCGTTGGGGCCGCCATCGAAACGCTTGCCGCTCACGCCGACGAACGGCAACCAATGCTCGGGGTAGCCGGAGCTATAGCAACCCTGCGGCAATGTCTTGGGCGCACCGGACACGCGTTCGCGGTCGGCACGCGCGGCGTAGCGGTCCACCCGCCACGGCGGAAACGCGAGGTTCGGCGAGAAGATGTAGCGCTCGGGAGCGGTCTGCGTCCAGCAGGTCTGAGGGGTGATCTGCTTGGCCTTCGGCGCGCTGGCGGAGGCGAGGCCGCGGCACTCCATGAGAACGACCGGGTACTCCTCGGTCCTGGCGGCGCCGGCGTTGGGGTCGGGCGAGCCATTCGACGTCGGGTGCGCGCCGGACCACGACACCGAGATCACCTGGCGGTCGTGCAGTCCTTGTGTCTGTCCGACGTGCACGGTGACCTTGCGTCGGTCTGCGACAACGGCGGCGCCGTTGTCGAGGTGCACCCGGGAAACCGTCTTCGTCACCGTGACGGCTCCCGGACCGATGCCGCTCGCCGCTGAGCTCGCCGGCAGCAGGAAGGCGAGCAGGGGCAACGTCGCCGCCAGCGCTCGGCTGCGGCGTCGGGGCCGACGGTGCTGGGGCGTCACTGCTCACCCCGGGGGCGTTGCAGGCGGGTGGCCAGCACAGCAGGAAGGACGATGGCTGCGAGCAGCAGGAGCACCGCCACCGGCGCCAGCACATCGTTGGACAGGATGGGTTGGCGCGCGACGTCGGTGCTCACTGCGGCCACCAGCGGTGCGGCTGCCGTGCCGGTGCCGTCCGTCGCCACCACCGGTTGACCGGTCACTGGGTC
>JAFAQI010000120.1 GCA_019246495.1 Frankiales bacterium
ATCGGACAGATCGCCGGTCGAGCGCCAGTTGGACGGCCGGCGGGCGGGGTCACGCACCACATAGCCGGCGACCCAGATCTTCGACGACTCGTCGTCCTCGTCGTTGACGCCGGTGTTGCCGATCTGCGGTGCGGTCTGCACGACGACCTGGCGGTGGTACGACGGGTCGGTGAGCGTCTCCTGATAGCCCGTCATCGCGGTGGTGAACACCGCCTCACCAAAGGTCTCGCCACTCGCGCCGTAGGACTCACCCCGGAACGCGCGCCCGTCCTCGAGCACCAGCAGCGCCGACGTCGCAGTTCGTGCGCCGTTGAGCTCAGCCATCACTGTCCTTCCGCCCGTGCCGCACCCGCTGCACGACCACCCAACCGCTGAACGCGACGAAGAGGCCGAGAGCGATCAGCCCCACGGCCAGGCCGCCCCACGTCGTCCCACGCGACGCGACGAGCTCCGCTGCCACCGGTCACGCCACCTTCCCGTCCAGTGCAGTCGGCCGGCCGCGCAGGAACGTCGCGACGATCCGCGCCGGCAGCGTGCGGCCCGCGAACGGCGTGTTGCGGCCACGGCTCGCGCCGCGCGCCGGATCGACGGTCCACGTCGCCGCCGGGTCGACGAGCACGAGATTGGCCGGTGCGCCCGGCAACAACGGTTGGCCGTGACCGCTGAGGCGGCCGATCGCCGCGGGGCGGCTGCTCATGCGGTCGGCGACCAGCGGCCACAGCTGCGCGTCGTCGAGCGCACCGGTCTCGAGCAGCGCGGCCACCACGACGGGCAGGGCGGTTTCCAGTCCGGTCATGCCGAACGCCGCCGCCGCCCACTCCGTCTCTTTGTCCTCCAACGCATGCGGCGCGTGGTCGGTCGCGATGGCGTCGATCGTGCCGTCGAGGACAGCCGCGCGCAGCGCCGCCACGTCCTCGGCGGTCCGCAGCGGTGGATTCACCTTGAACACCGGGTCATACGTCGAGACGACGTCGTCGGTGAGGAAGAGGTGATGCGGCGTCACCTCGGCGGTGACGTTCCATCCCTTGCCCTTCGCCCACCGGATGAGTTCGACCGATCCGGCGGTCGACACGTGACAGAAGTGGACGCGGCCGCCGACATGTGCGGCTAGGAGGCAGTCGCGGGCGATCACCGCTTCTTCGGCGACCGCCGGCCAGCCGGCGAGGCCGAGGCGCGCGGACTGCTCGCCCTCGTTCATCTGCGCACCATCGGTGAGCCGCGGGTCCTGCGCATGCTGCGCGATGACGCCGTCAAAGGCGCGCACGTATTCGAGGGCGCGGCGCATGAGCAGCGGGTCGTGCACGCAGTGCCCGTCGTCGGAGAAGATTCGCACCCGCGCGGCCGAGTCAGCCATCGCGCCGAGCTCGGCGAGATGCTCGCCGCGAAGTCCCACCGTGACCGCGCCGACGGGATGGACGTCGCAGTGCCCGGCGTCCTGGCCGAGCCGCCACACCTGTTCGACCACACCCGCGACATCGGCGACCGGATCGGTGTTGGCCATCGCGTGCACGGCGGTGAACCCGCCGAGCGCTGCCGCCGCCGTACCGGTCTCCACTGTCTCGGCGTCTTCCCGGCCGGGCTCGCGGAGATGGGTGTGCAGGTCGACGAGGCCCGGCAGGGCGATGAGCCCCGCCGCGTCGATGACCTCGGCGCCCGCGGGTTCCTCGTCGACGAGCTCACCGTTGTCGATGAACAGGTCGGCCGGCTCGCCGCCGAGCGGCCGGACACCACGGATGGCCCAGCTGCCGCTCATGCCACGTCCTCACTGCCGGCGCTGAGATCGCCGCCCAGCAGGAGATAGAGCACCGCCATGCGCACCGACACCCCGTTGGCGACCTGCTCGACGATCGTGGACCGTACGCCGTCGGCCACTTCGGCCGCGATCTCGACGCCACGGTTCATCGGGCCGGGGTGCATGACGATCGCGTCGTCCGGAAGCATCGCCAGCCGCCGCGCGTCGAGCCCGTAGCGCCGCGAGTACTCGCGCGTGGTCGGGAAGAACCCGCCGTGCATTCGCTCCCGCTGCACGCGCAGCATCATGACGACGTCGCACTTCGGCAGCACGCCGTCGAGGTCGAACGACACCGCGCACGGCCACGCATCGACGCCGACCGGCAGCAGAGTCGGTGGCGCGACGACCGTGACGTCGGCACCAAGCGTGTGCAGCAGCAGCACGTTGCTCCGGGCGACGCGCGAGTGCAGGACGTCACCGACGATGCCGACGTTGAGACCTTCGAGCCGGCCGAGCCGCTGCCGCATCGTGAATGCGTCGAGCAGCGCCTGCGTCGGATGCTCGTGCGTCCCGTCACCCGCGTTGAGCACGCTGCCGCGGATCCAGTGCGCGAGCCGGTGCGGAGCGCCGGACGCCCAGTGCCGGACGACCACCGCGTCGGCGCCCATCGCCTCGAGTGTCAGCGCGGTGTCCTTGAGCGACTCACCCTTGGAGACACTCGAGCCCTTGGCCGAGAAGTTGATGACGTCGGCGGACAAGCGCTTGGCGGCGAGCTCGAACGACGTACGGGTCCGGGTCGAGTCCTCGAAGAACAGGTTGACGACCGTGCGGCCGCGCAGCGTCGGCAGCTTCTTGATCGGCCGGTCCGCGACCTGGGCCATCTCCTCGGCGGTGTCGAGGACGAGGAGGGCGTCGTCGCGGCTGAGATCCGCCGCGGACAGCAGGTGCCGGTTCATCGGGCCTCCTCCGTCCCGGCGGGAGCGCGGCCGACGTCGGCCGGTCCGAGCAGGACCCCGTCGCGCCCGTCCGTCTCAGTGAGCAGGACATGAACGGTCTCGCGAAGCGACGTCGGGATGTTCTTGCCGACGTAGTCGGCGCGGATCGGCAGCTCGCGGTGCCCGCGGTCGACGAGGACGGCGAGCTGCACCGCGCGGGGCCGGCCGAACTCCGACAGCGCGTCGAGCGCGGCGCGGACGGTCCGGCCGGAGAAGAGCACGTCGTCGACGAGTACGACGACCCGGCCGTCGATGCCGTCGGGTGGCAGGTCGGTCTCCTCCAGCGGCCGCACCCCGCGCAGCCGCAGGTCGTCGCGGTAGAGCGTCACGTCAACCGATCCCGAGGGGACCGTCGTGCCTTCGACTGCGGCGATGCGGGTGACCAGGCGCCGGGCGAGGGTGACGCCGCGGGTCGGAATGCCGAGCAGGACGATCTGGTCGGCGCCATGGTTGCGCTCGACGATCTCGTGGGCGATGCGGGTGACCGCGCGGCCGACATCGGCAGTGTCGAGAACAGGCCGGGCGGTGGTCGGGTCGCCGCTCACCGGACGCGGGGAGCCGGGCGAGGTGTCCCCCAGCCGGGGGCTGGCGTGCGCAGGCGTCACCTGCGGCCTCCTTCCCCGCCTCACAGGACGGGTCGTTAAAGGATGGACGGCAGCACGGCCACCGTAGCAGCCGCCGGCGAGCCGCTCCGCCGCGCGCCACGCCGAGGCCCGACCTTGCTTGACGATCACCACAGCCGCCCCTAGCGTCACTGTCAGTAACCGCCGGAGCGAGCCCACCGACCGGAGAGTTGCCCGATGACGGACGAGACGCCTACGCCCTACGCCAAGGCGCTGGGCCAGCGGCTGCGCTCGATCCGGGTGCAGCAGGGCCTGTCGCTGCACGGCGTCGAGGCCAAGTCCGACGGCCGCTGGAAAGCAGTCGTGGTCGGCTCCTACGAGCGCGGCGACCGCTCGGTCACCGTGCAGCGCCTCGCTGAGCTCGCAGACTTCTACGGCGTACCGATCTCGGAGCTCCTTCCCGACGCGGCCACCGCGGCAGCCGCCACCGAGCCGCCGCCCCGGCTCGTGCTCGACCTGGAGAAGCTCCAGCGCATCCCGGCGGACCGGGCCGCGCCGCTCGCCCGCTACACCGCGACCATCCAGAGCCAGCGCGGCGACTACAACGGCCGGGTGCTGTCGATCCGCCAGGAGGATCTCCGGTCACTCTCCGTGATCTACGACGAGACCCCCAGCCAGCTCACCGAGCAGCTCATCACCTGGGGCGTACTTAACGCCGAGGCCCGCCGAGCCATCGAGCTGCCCGCTTAGAAGCCGCGCCTGCCGTCAGGTGGGCAGCAGAGTTGGCTTGTCGGCGAGGACGCGGGCCAGGACGCCGTTGACGAAAGCCGGCGAGTCGTCGGTCGAGAGCGACTTGGCCAGCTCGACCGCCTCGTCGATGACGACGGCGTCCGGCACGTCGTCCCGCCACAGCAGCTCGAACGTCGCCAGGCGCAGAGCGGTCCGGTCGACCGGCGGCATCCGCTCCAACGGCCAGTCCCCGGCGTATGCCGACAGCACCTCGTCGATCCGGGTCTGGTTGCCGGCGACGCCTTCCACGAGCTCGCGCGCGTAGTCCTGGACCGGCGGGTCGGCCCGGTCGACCCACGCCTGCAACGTCGCGAGCGTGTCGGTGCCGCGGAGGTCCGACTCGAACAGGACGTCCAAGGCGCGCTTGCGGGCCTTGCTCCGGGCGGCCATGGTCGAGTGTTCGCGCTGTCGGGCTGCGACTAGTTGACGCGGCCGAGGTAACGGCCGTCGCGGGTGTCGACCTCGATCTTCTCGCCTTGCGTGATGAACAGCGGCACCTGCACGGTCGCGCCGGTCTCCAGCGTCGCCGGCTTCGTCCCGCCCGTCGAGCGGTCGCCCTGCACACCCGGTTCGGTGTACGTGATCGTGAGCTCCACCGACGCCGGCAGTTCGACGTAGAGCACCGTGCTGTCGTGCCGGGCGACGGTCGCGTTCATGCTCTCGAGCAGGTAGTCCTTCGCCGATCCCACCGCCTCGGCAGGCACGTGGATCTGGTCGTAGGTGTCGGTGTCCATGAAGACGTAGTCGGCGCCGTCCTGGTAGAGGTACTGCATCTCGCTCTTGTCGATGGTGGCGACGTCGACCTTCGTCCCGGCGTTGAACGTGCGGTCGACGACCTGCCCGGTGCGCACGTTCTTGAGCTTGGTGCGAACGAAGGCGCCACCCTTGCCTGGCTTGACGTGCTGGAACTCGACGACGTTCCAGAGCACGCCGTCGAGGTCGAGGGTCATGCCGTTCTTCAAGTCGTTTGTCGTTGCCACGGAGAAGTCACCTTGCTGGAGCGAATGAGGATCGGCTCCAGGCTACCGGCGCACGTCAGAGCTCGAGCAGCTCACGCGGTGACCTCGTGAGTACCGTCGGTTCGCCGTCGCGGATCACGACGGTGTCCTCGATGCGCACGCCGCCGCGGCCGGGCAGATAGACGCCAGGCTCGATCGTGACGGCGGCTCCGACGTCGAGTGGTCCGGCGGTCGAGCCGGGAACGAGGAACGGCGCCTCGTGGATCTCGAGACCCACTCCGTGGCCGAGGCCGTGCGCGACGTCGTAGCCCGCGGACTCGATTCGGTCGCGGACGGCGGTGTCGAGCTCGACGGGTACGGCGCCGGGCGTGGCGCTGCGTCGGGCGTCCGCCTGGATGTCGGTCACGAGCTGGTGCAGGTCGCGCTGCCAGTCGGCCGCAGGACCGAGCACGACGGTGCGCGTCATGTCCGCGTGGTAGCCGTCGACCGCGGCGCCGAAGTCGAGCATCACGAAGTCACCCAAGGCGACCGGCCGGTCGGTCGGCTGATGATGCGGCCGGGCGCTGTTGTCGCCGAACGCGACGATGCTGTCGAACCCCGGCTCGGCGCCGCGCTGCCACATCTCCGCGCGCATCCGCCAGGCCATCTCGCGTTCAGTGACGCCCGGGCGCAGGTCGCCCACCACCGCGGCAAAGACCTCGTCGGTCACCTCGCACGCTCTCGACAACGCGGCGAGCTCCGCGTCGTCCTTAACCACGCGCAGGTCCTCGACAGGCGTGCCGGCGTCGACCAGCACTACGCCCGCGTCGTGTCCGGCGGCGGTCAGGCGGTCGCCGGCGGCGAGGGTCACAACATGCCGCTCGATCCCCAACCGCTCGACGCCGGCTGCGCCGGCCCGCGCGACGAGATCGCTGCCGACCGCCCGGCAGACGAGGATCTCGGCGCCGGCTGCCTCGTCCGCCGCCTGCGTGGCATAACGCCCGTCCGTCGCAAGGACCACCTCGTCAGCCGTGACGAGAACAGCGCCGTTCGAGCCGGTGAACCCGGTCAGGTAGCGAACATTGACCAGGCTGGTGACGAGGATCGCCTGCAGCTCGTCGTCCAGGCAGCGGCGAAGCCGTTCCCACCGCGGGTCCCTTGTCATGAGTGCCGCTGCTCCATTCGGGTGAGCCGCCTCAAGCAAATCCGCACGAAGCGCCGATGAACACGTGACGTCTGCTGTCTCAGACGTCCCAACCCAGTCAATTTCAGGAGCCATCGTGGCAGCAGCTGCCTCTCGCCGTCTTGCAACTCTCGCCGGCGCCACTGCGATCGCGGTCGTCGGCGGTCTCGCGGCCAGTATCGCTCCCGCCGGGGCTGCCGACCCGATCAGCAGCCAGGCGCCGCCGACTCTCACCGCGCCGGCGAACAACACGACGACGGCGGTCAAAGATGTCGTGCTGACCTGGACTGCGGTCACCTACGCGACGTCCTACCAGGTGCAGCTCAGCCCGAACTCGGACTTCACCAACAACGTCGTCGGTCTGCCCGACAGCGGCAAGACGATCAACACGACGTACCAGGTTCCCGTCTCGCTGCCGCACGACGAGTACTACTGGCGGGTCCGCGCAATCGACGCCGGTGGCCACACCGGTTGGTCCGCGGCGCGAACGTTCCTGCACGACTGGCAGTCCTCGATGACTCTGCTCAAGGCGCCGGTCAGCTCGGATCCGTCCTTGGCGTGGACGCCGGTTCGCGAGGCATCGATCTACCGGGTGCGTTACAGCACCGAAGCGGACTTCCCCACGGTGCCGTCGAAGACCGCTGTCTGCTGGACCCACAACACGTCGTTCACGCCCTACACGCTGCAGTCGAGCAAGGAAAATCTGACCACGAACTGCATGAAGGCGACCGACCTCGCGGACGGCCTGCACCTGTTCTTCGACGTGACTGCGTACGACGACTCGTCCGCGCCGGTCATGACGAGCGACAACGCAAACGACAGCGCGTGGGACTGCCCGCAGCCACAGCCGGAGTGTGACGCCAACCGCATCTTCGGCGCGTTCGACTACGCCGTCCCCCACGCGGGCACCCCGGCTCAGGGCACAGTCACCGGTCTCACGACGAGTTGGCACACCACGTCCCTGCCGGGCACGGACTGCACCAACGGCAGCTGCCCGACGACGCCGACGTTCTCCTGGAACGCGGTCGCAGGCGCGAACTTCTACCGCGTGTTCATCTACCGCGACCCG
>JAFAQI010000129.1 GCA_019246495.1 Frankiales bacterium
CCGCCGCGAACTGAGGCCGACTCAGCCGATCGTCGGGGGCTCGTCGCTTGGCCGTGCGGCCCAGCGGCGTACGGCGGCGGTCACCGTCGAGGCAAGCGTGAACGACAAGAGCCGTCCCCGACGCACGGACAAGTCCGGCAACCAGTCCCGGTGGACCGGGCGGTTGCCGAGCCGGGCAGCGGCGACGTAGTCCGCTGTCGGTCCCGCGCCCGGAGCGCGCAGCCGCAGCAGCACATGTCCGGCGGGCGCAATCGTCGCCGCCGGCACCATCGGGCTCGACATCTGCCAGACCGGCATGCCCGGCACCGCCTGGTAGAGCCCGAGTGTCGCGAGGACGTACCACGCCGACATCGATCCGGCGTCGTCGTTGCCGGGCAGACCGTAGGGCGTGGCGTTGAACACCTGCGACTCGGCGTGGACGACGCGTTGGGTTTTCCAGGGCTGGCCGAGCCAGTCATAGAGCCACGGCGCCTGCAGGTCGGTTTCGTTGCCCGGCGTGTACTGATTGCCGATGTAGTAGACGCCGAAGAAGCTCGCCTGGTCCTGCACCACCGGCACTGCGGGGACGGCAGCGCTCGACGCTGCCGTGCCGAAGAACTCGTCGAGCCGGGAGAGCGCGGTCGATCGGCCGCCCATGGCCGCCGCAAGCCCCGGCGCGTTCTGCGGCACCTGCCACAACCACTGCCATCCGGTGCCTTCCTGCCAGCCGTCCGACAGCTTCGGCGAGAACGTCCGCCCGGCACTGCCGACATGGCTCGGCGACGCCCACGAGCCGTCCCGGTTGCGCGGTCGCAAGAAGTGCGTCGCCGGATCCATCAGGTGCTTCCACGACTGGGCACGGCGGGTGAAGTCGCGCACCTGCCGGCGGCTGCCGAACCGCTGCGCGAGAGCCGCGACCGCCGCGTCGTCGACGGCGTACTCGAGGGTGAGCGGTGCCGCGATGCCGTCGTCTTGCGCCGGGATGTAGCCGTGCCGCAAGTAGTCGACGAGATGGTCGCGCGGTCCGACCGGCGGCCGAGCGGTTGCCTGGTGCAGCACCAGCCGCCAGGCCCGGAGCGCATCGCGTCCGGTCAGCGCACCGTCCGCGACAAGCGTCGCGAGTGTCGGCGTCCCCGAGTCGCCGCCCATCGTGCCGGTGTCGACGTGTCCGTAGACCCACTGCGGGATCACGCCGCCACCTTGCGTTGCGTCGTCGAGCATCGAGATGCCGACATCGTGCGCGACGTCCGGTGCCACGAGCGTCAGCAACGGCGTCTGCGTGCGGAACGTGTCCCACAGCGACAGGTCGGTGTAGTGGTGCGCATCGCGTCCGACGCGGTGCACGCGATCGTCGAAGCCCCGATAGCGACCGTCGTGGTCGTCGTAGATCTCCGGCAGCAGCATCGAGTGGTAGAGCGCCGTATAGAACGTCTGCCGCTGCGCAGTCGAACTCGTGGTGATCCGTACGGCGGACAGCCGCCGCTCCCACGCTGCCGTCGCCGCCCGCCGGATTGCGTCGAACGAACGCGTGTCCGGCGCCTCGCTCTCGAGGTTGCGCCGGGCGCCACGCGCGTCGACGTAGGACATGCCGACGCGTACGACGACAGTGCGTGTCGTCGCGGGGAAGCTCACCCAACCGCCGGGGCCGGTGCCTGCGGCGTGCGTCGCGCCAGGGCGCAGCGACGATCCCTGCCACATGCCCGTTGCACTGAACGGATGGTCGAACCGCGCGAACCAGAACAGCTTCTGGTCGTTGTCGCCGTGCATGACGACGGTCCCGGCGACGTCGCGGTCGTCGAGGCGTCTGATCGACCCCGACTGCACGCCGTTGTTGTCGCGCGCGACGTCGAACAACACGTTGCCGCCACCAGCGGCGAATGAGTAGCGCTCGGCGGACACCCGCGGCGTCGCCGTCAGCTCGACTCGCGTTCCGGTGCGCGCAAGTGTCACGGCGTAGTAGCCCGGCTGCGCCACCTCGGACTGGTGGGTGAACGGTGAGGCGAAGTCGGCCGGGTTGCTGCTCGTCACCGCGCGGGTCGTCGGCATCATCGGCAGCTCGCCGCCGATGTGCACACCGGCGCCGGAGAAGTGGTTGACGGCGAAGCCGCGGATCTCGGGGTCCTGGTAGGAGTAGCCGATGTAGTTGACAGGGTCGTCGCCCGCCGGCGTCGTGGTCGCCGGGCCGGGTGTCGCCATGCCGAACGGGACGCCGGCCGCGACGGTCGGAAAGCCCGCGCCGAGGGACCCGGCGAGCGGGTTGACCCAGCGAGTCAGGTCATCCGCTCGGGCGGCTGTTGGCGACGCCGCCAGCGACGGCAGCGCGGGCAGGCCGCCGGCGACGGCCGCCGCCGCAAGCCATGCCGCCACCCGACGCGATGCCATGGCAGCAGACTTCGCCACGCCGCCGGCGGGTCCTCCCGTTCGGGGACCGGCCGCGCCGGAGCGGATGCGAGGATCCGCGGGTGACCGCTGGCACGGACGTCGACCCGGCCTACGCGTTCACCCCCGCGACCCTTCCCTACGGCGTTGCGCCGTCGCCCCGGTTCGACGGGCCGCGGGTGATGACCCGCCTCGGTGGCCGCGCCATCGACCTGGCCGCGCTCGCCGACGGAGGCGCGCTGCCGGCCGGGCCGTGGCGGGCGGCGACGCTCAACCCGTTCCTCGAATCCGGTCCGGAGCAGTGGCGGGCGGTCCGCGCGGCGTTGCAGGCGGTGCTGACGGACGAGACGCTGGAGACGGCCGTCGACGCTGCGGCGTACAGGATCGACGAGGTCACGATGCTTCTTCCGGTCGCGGTCGGCGACTACGTCGACTTCTATGCCTCGGAGCACCACGCGAGCAACGTCGGCCGGCTGCTGCGGCCGGGGCAGCCGCCGCTGCTGCCCAACTGGCACCACCTGCCGGTCGGCTACCACGGCCGGTCGGGGACGGTTGTCGTCTCCGGCACTCCGGTATGCCGGCCGCGGGGTCAGCTCGGCCCGGATCTCTTCGGCCCGACGCAACGGCTCGATGTCGAGGTCGAGGTCGGCTTCGTCGTGGGGAGCGCATCCGCGCTCGGCGAGCCGGTCGCCCTCGACGACTTCGCCGATCACGTGTTTGGCCTCGTTCTCGTGAACGACTGGTCGGCGCGTGACATCCAGGCGTGGGAGTACCAGCCGCTCGGCCCGTTCCTGGGCAAGTCGTTCGCGACCTCCATCTCCCCGTGGGTCGTGCCGCTCGACGCTCTCGCCGGCTCCCGGCGACCGGCCGGCTCCTGCAGCGCCGAGCTGCTGCCCTATCTGCGCGAACGCGAGTCTGAGCCGTGGGGGCTCGACCTCTCGCTCTCGCTCACGATCAACGGCGAGGTCCTCACCCGTCCGCCCTTCGCATCCATGTTCTGGTCACCGGCGCAAATGCTCGCGCACCTCACGGTCAACGGAGCGTCGGTGCGAGCCGGCGACCTGTTCGCCTCCGGCACGGTGAGCGGCCCTGGAGCGGACGAGGTCGGTTCGCTGCTCGAGCTGCACCGCGGTGAGACGTTTCTCGACGACGGCGACGAGGTCGTCATCAGCGGCTGGGCGCGCGGCGCAGACGGCACCGCGATCAGCATTGGCGACGTGCGTGGCGTCGTACTGCCGAACGACTGACATCGCTCAGGGTCCTCTCAGCGACCCTCCGCGAGGCTGCGACCAACCCCGAAAGAGAGGAACGTCGATGCACAGGAACAAGAAGGTGACGGCGCTGGTCGTAAGCGCGGTCATGACCGCAGTGGGTGTCGGCGCCGCGACGGTCGCGGTGAGTGCCTCCGCCGCAGCACGCGCCAGTGTGGTCGACCCGAGCAACTTCACGAACCCGAAGGCAAACCCCTACTTCCCGATCAAGCCGGGGATGCACTGGGTGCTGCGCGGCGGTGACACGTCCGAGCGCCTCGTGGAGCACATGCGCGTGACGCACAAGACCAAGACCATCCAGGGGGTCACGGTGCGGGTCATCCGCGACGTGCTCCGCCGGACGGACGGCAGCGTCGCCGAGGCGACCTACGACTACTACGTCGACGACAACGCCGGCAACGTCTGGTACTTCGGCGAGGACACCGCGACCTACAAGCCCAACGGCCAAGTGGAAAGCCGCGACGGCACCTGGCGTGCCGGTCGGCACGGCGCCCGACCGGGAATCATCATGAAGGCGAACCCGAAGCCGACTGACGCCTACCGGCAGGAGTTCCAGCGCGGAGTCGCCGAGGACCAGGCGTGGACGGTGCAAACCAACGCCGTGCAGACGGTGCCGGCCGGCACCTTCCACCACGTCGTCCGCAGCTTCGAGTGGAGCCGGCTGGAGCGGGCGAACATCTCGGTGAAGTTCTACGCCCCTGGCGTCGGCGAGATCAGCGAGGGTGACGTCGTCGGCGGCACCGAGAAGTTCGTCCTCGTCAGCTACGGCGGCTAGTTCTCAGAGCAAGACGCCCGGGTTCAACAGTCCGGCCGGGTCGAGCGCGTTCTTGATGGTGCGCATGACCGCGATCTCCGCTGGCGATCGCGACAAGTGCAGCCACTCGCGCTTGGCCCGGCCGACGCCGTGCTCCGCGCTGATGCTCCCGTCGTACGACGCAACGAGCCGAAGCACCGCGGCAGACACGTCCTCCGCGCGGTCGACGGCGTCGAGGACATTCACGTGCAGGTTGCCCTCGTTGACGTGGCCAAACAGGATCGGCCGAGCCTTTGGGGCGACGGCGGCGATGGCCTTCGGCAGGGCGGCGACCGCGTCGGCCAAGGCGGGCAACGGCACGGAGACGTCGAGCTTCACGGGCACGCCTGCGGCGTTGATCGACTCGGTGTGCGACTCGCGGTAGGCCCACAGCGCGTGCCGGCCACGCGGGTCGCTCGCGACCGTGGCGTCGGCGACCTCGGGGCAGTCCTCGAGCACGGCGAGCAGGTCGTCCGTCGGGTCGGTCGCCTGCGCGCACTCGACGAGCAGGTACGCCGGACGCTCCGTCGGAAACGGCGGCGCGAGATGAGTCTTCTCGCGGACCAGCGCCAGACCATCGGCGAAGAAGAGCTCGGCCGCCTCGAGTGACGGCAGCCGCTCGCGCAGCCGGCGGACCACACTGACCGCGGCGGCGGTGTCGGCGAGCGCGATCAGCGCGACACTGCGTCCGGGCTGAAGCGGAACCAGCCGCAGTCGCAGCGCGGCGATGATCCCGAGCGTGCCCTCACTGCCGGCCAGTAGCGAGACGAGGTCATATCCGGTGTTGTCCTTCGGCAGCCCGGCGAGGCGGGAGACCATCGAGCCATCCGCGAGCACCGCCTCGACGCCAAGGACCTGCGCGCGCATCGTGCCGTAGCGCAGCACCCGCTCGCCGCCGGCGTTGGTGGCGACCATCCCGCCGACCGTGCACGACTCGCGTGCGGCGAAGTCGACGCCCACGTCGAGCCCGCTCGCGCGCACGTGCTGCTGCAACGCGGCGAGAGTGACACCGCCGCCGACGGTGACCTGCGCCGAGACGACATCAACCGGGTCGAGCCGGGTCAACCGGGTCGTTGACAACAACACCGCGCCGTCGACCGGCACGCTCGCACCGACGAGGCCGGTGTTGCCGCCCTGGACGCAGATCGACACGCCGGCCGCACCGCACGCGCGCACGACGTCCGCGACCTCGTTGGTGTCGGCCGGGCGCACGACACAGTGCGCGCGTCCGCGGAACCGTCCCGTCCAGTCCGTCTCGTACGACGCGACCACGTCGCGGTCGACCAGGACATGAGCTGCGCCGACGATCGAGGCGAGCCGCTCCTCGAGGGACGTCGTCGACGTCATGACAGGAGCCGGACGCGCACCGTCTCGTCCATCGCGACCAGCTGGTCGAGCACGGCCGGCGGGTAGTCGACCGACACGTCGGTCAGCACGTAGCCGAGATCGCCGCGGGTGCCGAGCAGCTGCGCCTCGATGTTCACCTTGTTGTCGGCGAGCAGGCCGTTGATCGTCGCGAGTACGCCGGGGACGTTGTGGTGTAGATGCGCGATGCGATGCACGTCGGGGCGCTGCGGCAACGCGAGGTGCGGCAGGTTGACGCTCATCGTTGTCGAGCCGTCGACGACGAAGTCGCGCAACTTGCCGGCGACGTACCGGCCGATGTCCTGCTGCGCCTCTTCCGTCGACCCGCCGATGTGCGGGGTGAGGATGACGTTGGCGAGGCCGCGCAACTCGCTGACGAACTCATCGCCGCGGCCGGCCGGCTCGTGCGGGAACACGTCGACCGCCGCACCGGCCAAGTGGCCCGACTCGATGTGCCGGCGCAGCGCGGCGTGGTCGACGACGAAACCGCGGGACAGGTTGAGGAACAGGCTGCCGGCGCGCATCTTGGCGAACTGCTCCTCGCCGAAGATGCTGCGGTTCTCGGGTCGGCCGTCGACGTGCAACGACACGACGTCGGCAGTCTGGAGCAGCTCGTCGAGGCTCTCGCAGCGACGCGCGTTGCCGAGCGCGAGCTTGTCGGCGGTGTCGAAAAAGGAGACAGCCATGCCGAGCGCCTCCGCGAGCACCGACAGCTGTGCGCCGATGTTGCCGTAACCGACGATGCCCAGCCGCCGCCCGCGGATCTCGTGCGCACCGGCGGCTGACTTGTCCCAGACGCCAGCGTGCATGTCGGTGTTCTTCTCGGTGAGCCGGCGGGTGAGCGCGACGATCTCGGCGAGCGCGAGCTCGACGACGCTGCGGGTATTGGAGAACGGCGCGTTGAAGACGGCAACGCCCTGCGTGCCGGCCGCCTCGAGGTCGATCTGGTTGGTCCCGATGCAGAACGCACCGATGGCCAGGAGCTGCGAACCGGCCAGCGTCGCGGCCGACACGTCGGTCTTGGACCGGATGCCGAGCAGCTGGACCCCGTCGAGAGCCGCGGCTAGCTCGCTCTCGCCCAGCGCGCGGTCGGCGACGTCGACCTGGATGCCGGCCGACTCGAGGATCGGCACAGCGTCAGGATGGACGTTCTCGAGCAGCAGCGCGCGCACGACAGGACCTCGAAACACTAGGCGGGAGAACGCCAAAGTCTAGTCGGTCGGGGCTGTGTCAGATCGGGCGGTGGCGC
>JAFAQI010000131.1 GCA_019246495.1 Frankiales bacterium
CCTGCAGTCGGGTGCCGCCGCTGCGCAGAAACGTCACCAGTGGTCGCCGGGTCGACGCCGCTTCGGCACACGCGACGGCGAACGCAGTCGCGTCGGCCTCGCCGTAGCTGCCGCCGTACATCGTGAAGTGCCACGCCGCCGTCACGACGTCCGCGCGACCGATGCGGCCGTGCCCGACACTCACCGACTCACCGGTGACGTCCGGCAGCGGCTGCACCCCGACGAGGACGGCGTCGCGCCAGTCGGTCACAGCCGGTTACTCTCGCAGCACTGCACGGTCCCGCGACGAGGAGGCTGCCGATGGCGTCGGCCGCGAGCACGTCGACGCCGATCCGCGTCGTCATCGCCAAGCCGGGGCTCGACGGTCACGACCGCGGCGCCAAGGTCGTTGCCCGCGCGCTGCGCGACGCCGGCATGGAGGTCATCTACACCGGGCTGCACCAGACGCCCGAGCAGGTCGTCGACGCGGCGATCCAGGAGGACGCGCAGGCGGTCGGGCTGTCGATCCTGTCCGGCGCGCACATGACGCTCTTCCGCCGGGTCGTCGAGCTGATGCAGGAGCGCGGTGCGACCGACATCGTGCTGTTCGGCGGCGGCATCATCCCCGACGCCGACATCGCGCCGCTCAAGGAGCTCGGCGTCGCCGAGGTGTTCACTCCCGGCACTCCGACCGGGCAGATCGTCGACTGGGTCAGGTCGCACGTCGGACAGGCAGGCTGAAGCTGCTCGGCGCCCGCGGGCTGGTCGAGATCGTCACGGGCTGGAGCGGATAGGCGTTCTTGTACGCCGCATCCGTCGCCGCGACGACGAACTCGATCCGGTGACCCTTGGCGAAGCGGTGCGCGATGCCGGGCAACGTGACGGTGACCGGCTTGCTCGCGTCGAAGACCCGCGCCGGCGCGACGAGCCGGTGGACGAGGTCGACGGACCCGTCGGGCGCCACGTCATAGACCTTCGCAAAGAACAGCAGCTGCGTCCCCGGTGTCGCGGACTGCGCCGTCGGTGCACTGACATGCAGGTGCGCGACCGGGATGCCGACGACGTCGAGCGAGCGGGTCAACACGGCGCTGGTCCACGCGGCGAACGTCCCGGCCGCGTCGCTCGGCTTGGCGCTTTCGTTCGGGATCTGGTTGCCCTGGAACTCACTCGTCTCGGAGTAGCTCGTCGGCACACCGCCGCCGGTGTTGCTGTAGCTCGCGGAGCCCTTGTGAATTGATGACGCCCGCGAGACGAGAGCGTTGGAGCCGGACAGGAACCACGTCGTCGGACGCGCGGCCGGGAAGGCCGCCGCGTGGCCGTACTGCACGGTGTCCGGGCCCTTGCCGGAGAAGTGCACCCAGTCGCGGTAGTAGGCGAAGCGCGGCCCGGTCGACACCTTCGCGCCCTTGAGGTAGTGGTCGAACCACGCGAAGAACCGCTTGCCCTCGTACGTCGACGTGATCGCGCCGGAGTCGGCCCACTCGCCCTTCGCCGCGGCGCCGTGGCTGTGCCCCCACGACTGCCAGATCATCTTGACCGGCGTGTGCTGCCGGCGCAGCGCGCGGTAGGTCGCCGCCGCTTCGTTGAGGTTGAACAGCGTGTCGGCCTCCCCCTGGGCGAGCAGCGTCGGGATGCGGATCCGCTTCATGTACGACGCGACCGACGCGTGCCGGGCGAACGCGATGACGTCCTTCGTCGCGAAGCCACCGGTGTCGAGCTCGGCCTTGGCCTGGCACGCCTCGGTCAGGAAGTTGGGGCAGCCGACGTTGCGGCTCGGGTCGATCTGCGCACCCTGCGCGCCGTCCGCGATGCCGAGGCCGAAGAACAGCGAGACCCAGTCGAACTTCTCGGTGCCGGGTGCGTCGGTGCGATAGGTGACGCCGGTCCGCTGTCCGGTGTTGTTGGGCGCGAGCGAGTAGGCGAGGTCGTTCCAGGTGATGATCGGAATGATCGTGTCGAGGCGTGGGTCGACACTCGCGACGGCGAACTGGATCTGCCCGCCGTAGGAACCGCCGATCATGCCGACCCGCGGGTCATAGGCGTGGTGCTTCCGGTCGTGTGCGCGGCGGTCGAGCTTGACCACGTGGATCGTCACCGGGTGGCCGCTGCTGTCCTTCGCGATGCCCGCCTTGCCGCCGAGGAACGAGACGAGCTGGCGGCCGGCCACCCCGTCGTACGACGGGTCGTCGAGCGAGAT
>JAFAQI010000133.1 GCA_019246495.1 Frankiales bacterium
GGGCTGCCCGTCCACCAGCACGCGCGCCGGCTTGCCGTCGGAGCCGAGCGGCCGGTGGCTCACGACCGCGAGGTAGCGCCCCGACCGCACGGTCACTCCGGCCGCGGTCAGGGCGGCGGCGACTGTCGTCGTACCAACCGTCGGCACCGGCGCCCCGTTGACCTCGACGATCGTGCCGGTGGGGGTCGGCAGCACCGACGGAAGCACCCGACGGTGCGGAGCAGCGGCGGGATGGTGACCGCCGTGCCGGTGCAGAAGGACGAGTACGGCGCTGCCTCCGGTCCCGAGCGTGAGCAGCGTCAGGACGACGGCGATGACGATCGAGCGGCGGCCGGGCATGAGCGGAGGTCGGCTCCAGGACGAGCGGGGCGAGGGCGGCGGACATCCAAACGACGCGCGAAGGCGGCAGAAGGTTGCACGGACGAGCCTGGGATCCGCCACCGGTCGCCGCCGCAGCGCCCCGCAAGTCAATCACCTCCCGGCCGGGCTATCCCGGGAAATGGTCACGATGGGCCAGGTTGCTGCCCCCCGGTGCGGGTAGACGCCGCGTGATTGTGGAGGTGAGGCGTGGACTGGTCCGACCGGGCGGCCTGCCGAAGTGCGGAGCCGGAGACGTTCTTCCCTATCGGCGTGGGAGACGGCGCGCTCGACGAGGTGGCTGCGGCGAAGGCCGTCTGCGCCCGTTGCTCGGTGCTCGTCGACTGCCGGGACTATGCGATCCGGACCCGGCAGCCTTTCGGCGTCTGGGGCGGACTGGACGAGAACCAGCGGCGCGAGCTCTGGCCCACGGGCGCCGTTCTCGAACACGCCGGCTGAGCCCCTGCCCTCACGGGCGCAGGGGTTAGACCGGTCGGGCGGTGGTGCCGTCGGACTGGGCGGGCACGCGCCCGGCTAGCGGATCGAACTCCGCCAGCAGCAGGGCCAGGTCGTCTCCGAGGTCGCCGCCGACGCGGCTGTGCAAGTCCTGGAGCACCCGGTCGAGGACAGTCGAGGCGGCCCCCGACGACAGGGCGGCGACCGCCTCGCCGGCGTCGACGAACCGGCCCTGCACGTCGCGGGCCTCGATCAGGCCGTCGGTGAACATGAGCAGCCGGTCGCCCGGCGCCAGTTGCGCGGTGACCGCCTCGGGCGCCGCACCGAGGCCGAGCGGCGGAGTGCCCGGCGTACCCAGCTCGCGGGTGACGTCATTGCTCATGAGGTACGCCGGGGGGTGGCCGCAGCAGACGACCGTGCAGAGGCCGTCGTCCGTGATCTCCGCGACGATGGCGGTGACGAAGTCCTCCTCGCCGAGGTAGGGCGTCAGCCGCGCGTCGATCTGCTGGGCGAGGTCGACGAGCGACTCCCGCTCGACCGCGGCCGCGCGGAACTCGCCGAGGACGACCGTGGCCAGCCGCACCGCGCCGAGCCCCTTGCCGCGGACATCGCCGACCAGTAGCCGGCAGCCGCCCGGCCGGGGCACGACTTCGTAGAGGTCGCCGCCGACGAGGGCATCGCGGGCGGCACTGACATAAGCAGCGGCGAGCCGCAGCGAGCCGACCCGCTCCGGCACCGGAGCGAGGATCGCCCGCTGCGCCGCTTCAGCGACGCGGGTGATCGCGGCGAGGCGGCCGGACTGCTGGCGGAACGCTGCGGCGTTCTCCACCGCCACCGCCATCCGGCCGGCCAGGTCTTCCGCGAACCCGAGATCCTCGTCGCTGAAGTGCTTGCCGCTCTCCGCCGTGACCATCGTGATCGCGCCGAGCGTCCCCGACCGCCCGATGAGCGGGACGATGAGCACGCTCGTCATCCCGATCCGCCGCAGCAGCTCGAGGTGCTCGGAGTCGATCGCGCCGCCGACGAGCATCTCGTCGGTGATGACAGGAAAGAGTTGGCTGCGGCCGTCCTTGATCACCTCGCCGAGCCCGCCCGGCCGGTCCAGCCGCGGCGGATAGCGGCGCTCGACCTCCTCGGCGAACCGGGTCTTCGCCGGGTCGACGTGCGTCACCGCCACCGTGCGCAGCTCCCCGTCCTCGAGGAGTACGACGGAGCACCAGTCGGCGAGCCGCGGCACGACGAGCCGCGCGACGTTGGTGAGCGTCGCGCGGTAGTCGAGCGTGCTCGCGAGCTCGGCCGAGGCGGCGGCTAGGAACGCGAGCTTGCCGGCGGACACCCGGGCCTCAGCGAGAGCGCGAGCCCGGTCCACCGCCTGTGCGCACGTCTCGACGAGGGTCGACAGGAACTGCACGTCGCGCAGCTCCCCGACCTCGTCACCGGCGGCGAAGCTCAGCGAGATGACACCGATCGTGCGGTCTCCGCCGAGGATCATCGGCAGGCAGACGAGTGGCCGGTCGCCGGTGGTCTGCCCGGCGAGCGCGGGGAAGCGCTGGTCGAGCTCGGCGCCGGTGTGCACGATCACTGGCGCCCTTGTCAGGACGGCGACCCCGGCAGGCGTGCTGTCATTGACGCGGTAACGGTGCCAGCCCGGAGCGGTCCGGGGTCCGAAAGCCAGGACCTCGAGAGTCTCGTCGTCGACAAGCAGCGAGACGGACGCGTTGACCGCACCCAGCGCGTCCGCCACGTGCGTCACGATCACCTCGCCGACCCGCTCGACGTCACTGACCGCGGTGAGCTCGGACGTGACGCGTTGCAGCCGGGCCAGGCGGGCGGCGTAGTCCTCGGCGGACGCCCGGGCCACCCGCTCCGCGACGTGGAGCCGGCTGCGGTCGAGTGCCTGCGCGGTCTGCGCAGCGAGCGCGGCGATGAAGCGCCGCTCGTCCTCGTCGTAGAGGTGTGGGCTGTCGAAGGAGAAGCGCAGTACGCCGACCACGGTCGAGCCGACGAGCATCGGGAATGTGCAGATCGATGCGGCGCTGGGCTCGAGCTCCTGCAAGGCCGGAAAGCGCTCGTCGCGGTCCTCGCGCGACTCCACCCACACCGGCTCTCCGGTCGCGATCGCCTCGGTGATCGGCAGCCGGTCGGCGAGCCCGGAGCGGACCTGCTCCACGACAGCGACCGGATGACCGACGGCGGCAGGGATCTCCAGGCCGCCGTCCGGCCGCACCAGGATGAGTCCGCCGCGGTCCGCGCCGAGCACGGTGACGCCTTCCGAGACCGCGACCGCGGCGACGTCCTCGGGCGTGGTGGCTCCGGCGAGGGCGGCGGCGACGGCGTGCAACCGGGCCGCGCGGTCGCTTGCGCGCTGCGCGGCCGCGACCACCGCCAGCTCGTCGAGGAGTCGTCGCTCGAGCGTCACCGGCGGCGGTGCGGGCTCGCCCGCGGCGGCGTGCCTTAGCTGTTGCATGAGTGACTCGACGTACCAGCGACGGCACAGCCGGTACTGCG
>JAFAQI010000139.1 GCA_019246495.1 Frankiales bacterium
TCCATGACGATCCGCTTGATCTCGGACTCGCCCTTCTTGGTGTGCTCGCGCAGCGGGAAGGCGACGTTGTCGTAGATCGTCATCGAGCCGAACAGCGCGCCGTCCTGGAACAGCACGCCGAACATCTTGCGGACCTCGTAGAGCTCGCGCTCCGAGACGTTGGGGACGTCCTTGCCCTCGATGTAGACGTGGCCGCGGTCTGGCCGCAGCAGGCCCACGAGGTGCTTGAGGAACACGGACTTGCCCGTGCCGGAAGGACCGAGCAGCACCGAGATCTCGCCCTTGGGCAACGTCAGCGAGACGTCTTCCCAGATGACCTGCTTACCGAAGGACTTCGACAGCCCTTCGACCTTCACCTCAACGCCCACGCACGCCCGCCTTCCATGCCACAGCTGGGTCCACCACGCAAGCCGATGTGCGCAACGGTCGCCGTGTGACCGTGATCACAGAGCAAGAGGCTACCCGGAGGTAGCCCGGTTGAGTCATGCGGGATCGCCCGCTCATCGGAGGGGCAACGGAAAAGCCGGAAGGCGGCCCGCAGCATGCGGACCGCCTTCCGGCTGAGGTGCTGTCCTACTTCACGCTGACCGTGGCGCCGGCGCCCTCGAGCGCCTCCTTCGCCTTGTCGGCGGTCTCCTTGTTGGCCTTCTCCAGGACGGTCTTGGGGGCGCCGTCGACGACGTCCTTGGCCTCCTTGAGGCCAAGGCTCGTCAGCTCGCGGACGACCTTGATGACCTGGATCTTCTTGTCACCAGCGGCCTCGAGGATGACGTCGAACTCGTCCTGCTCGGCGGCGGCCTCGCCGCCACCCGCAGCCGCCGCACCGCCCGCGGCCGGAGCGGCCGCGACGGCGACCGGGGCCGCGGCCGTGACGCCGAACGTCTCCTCGAACTGCTTCACGAGCTCGGAGATCTCGAGGAGCGACTTCTCCTTGAGGGCGTCGATGATCTCGTCGTTGGTCAGGGTTGCCATGTCTGCTCCTACTTCGTCAGCTGGTCGAGGTTGCGTCGCCCTCGGCGACGTCGGTGTCAGCGGGTACGTCGACGGCGTCGGCCACTGCTTGCGCCTCGGCGCCGTCATCGCCCGCAGCGGTTGCGTCGGGCGTGCTCGGGATCTCTTCGATGCCGGGAGTGCCGTCGGACGGCATCTCGCCTTCGGTGGTGTCGCCGGCCGGAGCCTCGTCGGCGGCCGGAGCCTCGTCGGTGGCCGGAGCCTCGTCAGTTGCCGGAGCCTCGTCAGTTGCGGGAGCTGAGGTTCCGGCGCCGCCGCCGAGGATGCTCGGGTCGGCCTGCGCCTTGGCCTCGAGCGCACCGAGCAGCCGGGCGAGCTGCTGCAGCGGAGCAGCCAGCGTGCTGACGAGCTTCTGGGCCGACGCGTTGAGGCCACCCGCAAGCTTCGCGAGCAGCACTTCGCGCGACTCGAGGTCGGCGAGTCGGCGTACCTCGTCGGCGGTGATCGCGCGGCCGTCGAGCACGCCGCCCTTGACGACGAGCAGCGGATGGTCGCGGCCGAAGTTGCGCAGGCTCTTCGCGACCTCGACCGGGTCACCCGTGACGAAGGCGATCGCCGACGGTCCTTCGAGCAGCGGCTCGAGGGTGTCGACCCCCGCCTCGCGGGCGGCGATCTTCGTCAGGGTGTTCTTCACGACCGAGTAGGTCGCGTTCCCGGCGAGGGAACGACGCAGCTCCTTGAGCTGCGCGACGGTCAACCCGCGGTACTCCGTCAGCACGGCGGCTGACGAGTCGCGGAAGGCATCGGTGAGCTCGGCGACCGCGGCGGCCTTGTCTGGCCTCGCCATATGGTCTCGACTCTCCTCTCGTACGACGGCAGTCGATCGGGTCCGGACAGCCGAAACGCCCCGGCGCAGGCGCGCGGGGCGTCGATCTCCGTCCGGCGAATTGCTCCGGTCGGTGCGTCGTACGTCTCACTCACCTGCGCTGGCCGCCCGCTTGCGCGGAACCTTCGCTCCCGAGGGAGGACCTGCGGTCTTCGGCGCCGCCGAGGCTACGCGGCGCCCAGCGGCAGGGTCAAACAGCAGAGGTCGGCCGTGCGGTCAGCCCTCGTCGGCGGTCGAGCCGGCCTCGCCGTCGGCGAGGTTGCGCGTCTTGGCCGGGTCGACCTGGATGCCCGGACCCATCGTCGTCGACATCGCGACCTTCTTGAGGTAGCGACCCTTGGCCGTCGACGGCTTGGCCCGCAGCACCTCGTCGAGCGCGGCCGAGTAGTTGTCGAGCAACTGCTCTTCGGTGAACGACGTCTTGCCGATCACGAAGTGCAGATTGGCCTGGCGGTCGACGCGGTATTCGATCTTGCCGCCCTTGATGTCCTCCACCGCCTTGCCGACGTCGTTGGTCACGGTGCCGGTCTTGGGGTTGGGCATGAGACCACGCGGGCCGAGGACCCGACCGAGCCGGCCAACCTTGCCCATGAGGTCGGGCGTCGCGACTGCGGCGTCGAAGTCGAGCATGCCGCCGTTCACCTGCTCGATGAGCTCGTCACCGCCGACGAACTCGGCGCCGGCGGCTCGTGCTTCGTCGGCCTTGTCGCCGGTGGCGAAGACCGCGACGCGCGCCGTCTTGCCGGTGCCGTGCGGCAGCGAGACGGTGCCGCGCACCATCTGGTCCGCCTTGCGGGGGTCGACGCCCAGCCGCATCGCGACCTCGACCGTCGAGTCGAATCGCTTGGTCGTGCTGGTCTGCTTGGCGAGCTTCACCGCTTCGGCCGGCGAGTAGAGCTTGTCGCGGTCGATGAGTGTGGCGGCCTGCTCATAGGCCTTGCTGCGCTTGGTCATGTCTTCTCCTCGTGGTCCAGGCGGACGTCGTACGACGCCCTCCCACTCGAGACTTGTCAGAACGTCACGGCGCTATAGCCCGACGACGTTCTGACAAGTCGTCAGTCTCTGACGGTGATGCCCATGGAACGGGCAGTGCCGGCGATGATCTTCGCGGCGGCATCGATGTCGTTGGCGTTGAGGTCGGCCATCTTGCTCTCGGCGATCTCGCGCACCTGGGCCTGACTGATCGACGCGACCTTGGTCTTGTGCGGCTCGCCGGAGCCCTTGTCGACACCCGCGGCCTTGAGGATGAGCCGGGCCGCCGGCGGCGTCTTGGTGACGAACGTGAACGACCGGTCCTCATAGACGGTGATCTCGACCGGGATCACGTTGCCGCGCTGCGTCTCAGTCGCGGCGTTGTACTGCTTGCAGAAGTCCATGATGTTGACGCCGTGCTGACCGAGCGCAGGTCCGACCGGCGGGGCCGGCGTCGCCTGGCCCGCCTGGATCTGCAGCTTGATGAGACCGGCGATCTTCTTCTTGGGAGGCATGCGGTTGGTCCTCAGATCTTCGCGACTTGGCTGAACGACAGCTCGACCGGCGTCTCCCGGCCGAAGATGGACACGAGGACCTTGAGGCGCTGAGCCTCAGGGTTGATCTCGTTGATGGTGGCGGGAAGCGTCGCGAACGGACCGTCCATGACCGTGACCGACTCGCCGACGGAGTAGTCGACGACCTTCGGTGCCTCGGCGCGCTTGGCTTCCTTCGGCTTGGGTGCGAGGAACTTCACGACGTCCTCGACCGACAGCGGCGTGGGGTGCGTCGTACCGACGAAGCCGGTGACGCTCGGCGTGTTCTTGACCGCCGACCAGGACTCGTCCGTCAGGTCCATCCGCACGAGCACGTAGCCGGGGAAGATTTTCGACTGAACGGTCTGCCGCTTGCCCTGCTTGATGACCTGCTCGTCCTGCGTCGGCACCTCGATCTGGAAGATGTAGTCCTCCATGTTGAGCGAGGCGATGCGGGTCTCGAGGTTGGCCTTCACCTTGTTCTCGTAGCCGGCGTAGGTGTGTACGACGTACCAGTCGCCGGGAAGCATCGACAGGCCCTGCCGGAACGCCTCGACCGGGTCCGCGTCCTCGTCCGGCTCAGCGGGCTCGGCCGGCGCTTCGGTTGCAGCGGCCTCGGCGGGATAAGCGTCGTCCGGCTCGAGGTAGCCGGGAGTGGGCTCCTCGGACAGGCCGAGGCCGAGCTCGTCGATCGTGTCGGCGCCCGAGCCGGCTTCGGTGGCAGGTACGTCGAAACCTGCCTCCTCGATGGCCTCGGCCTGCTCCGACAACGGCTCGCCTGCCGACGCCGCCGGTTCGTCCGACACGATCGTCGGCTCGTCGGTGGGCGTCTCGGCGCTGAACTCGGTCACGGTGGGGAAACCTCGGATCTCGAAAGCGGGCGGTGCGGTCAGCCGAAGATGCCGAGAACGGCCTTGGTGAACGCGAAGTCGTAGAGGGACACGAGCGCGACCATCGCCGTCACGAAGACGATCGAGACGATGGTGTAGGTCACGAGCTCGTTGCGGGTGGGCCAGATGACCTTGCGCAGCTCGGCCACGACCTGACGGTTGTAGACCGCGATGCGCTCGAACACTCCGGGGCGCTTCGCGCCGCGACCGCTGCCGGACGGCTGCGGTGCGCGTTCCGTCGTGAGTGTCACTGGTCTGTCCACCTCCCATCCTGCCGCTCGCCCAATACTGCCGAACCCGCTACCTCGCAGGGCAGGAGGGACTCGAACCCCCAACCGCCGGTTTTGGAGACCGGGACTCTGCCAATTGAGCTACTGCCCTGTGACCGGTGTGGCTGACCGGCCACGAAGGCCGGGCACCCGGCGCCGGACGCGCCAGTGTATGTCGGCCCGCGAGCACCGGTCGAACCCGCCGACACGGCGCGAACCCGGTGGACCGGACGCTTCGGGCGCTGGGAGCATGACCCCATGGCTGACGCTCTACCCCGCATCTCCCGCCGGATCGCCGCGATCAGTGAGTCGGCGACGCTCGCCGTCGACGCGAAGGCCAAGGCGCTCAAGGCGGCCGGGCGTGACGTCATCGGCTTCGGCGCCGGCGAGCCGGACTTCCCCACGCCGGACGAGATCGTCGAGGCGGCGATCGCCGCCTGCCGCGACCCGAAGATGCACCACTACACCCCGGCCGGCGGTCTGCCCGAGCTGCGTGAGGCGCTCGCCGCCAAGACCGCGCGGGACTCCTCCTACGCCGTCGACGCCGCGCAGGTGCTCGTCACGAACGGCGGCAAGCAAGCGGTCTACGAGGCGTTCGCGACGCTGCTCGACCCGGGCGATGAGGTGCTCCTGCCCACGCCGTACTGGACGACTTATCCCGAGTCGATCCGCCTCGCCGGCGGCCTCCCGGTCGAAGTGCCGACCGACGAGACGACCGGTTACCTCGCGTCGGTCGAGGCGCTCGAGGCGGCTCGGACGCCGCGCACCAAGGCGCTGCTGTTCTGCTCGCCGTCCAACCCGACGGGAGCCGTCTATCCGACCGAGCAGGTCGAGGCGATCGGCCGCTGGGCGGTCGAGCACGGCATCTGGGTGGTCGCCGACGAGATCTACGAACACCTCGTCTACGACGGCGCGACGGCTGCATCCATGCCGGTCGTCGTACCGGACCTCGCCGACACCTGCATCGTGGTCAACGGCGTCGCGAAGACCTATGCGATGACCGGATGGCGGGTCGGCTGGCTCATCGGCCCGGTCGACGTCGTGAAGGCGGCGACCAACCTCCAGTCGCACGCGACGTCGAACGTGTCCAACGTCGCGCAGGCCGCCGCCCTCACTGCCGTCCGCGGCGACCTGTCCGCGGTCGCGATGATGCGCGAGGCCTTCGACCGGCGGCGGCGGACGATGGTGCGGATGCTCCAGGAGATTCCCGGCGTGGAGTGCCCGGAGC
>JAFAQI010000192.1 GCA_019246495.1 Frankiales bacterium
GCCCGACTACGGCACGCTCCGCGACGAGGCGATCGCGCAAGGCACCTTCAATGGAGGCAAGACGTACGTCGGCCAGGCGGACGACCCGTTCTTCCTGGACCTGCGCGTCTTCGACCTGCTCTACGGCGCCAACCTGTCCGAGACCGGCCAGGACACGCTCAACGGTTACAACGTGAACACCATCGCGTTGCAGGTGCCGAAGAGCGTGCTCGCGCTCAAGCACTCGCCGAACCGCAACCCGGTCATCGGCGTGTGGAGCACGACCGACCGTCGCGCGCGGCTGTCGGCCAGCGGCGGCACGGCCAAGGGCAAGTGGGTGCAGGTCTCGCGACTCGGCAACCCGCTCGTCAACGAGGTCGTCGTGC
The DNA here is from genome assembly GCA_019246495.1 of Frankiales bacterium. Lineage (GTDB taxonomy): Bacteria > Actinomycetota > Actinomycetes > JAFAQI01 > JAFAQI01 > JAFAQI01. The sequence goes on from JAFAQI010000192.1 coordinate 366, forward strand.
CCGTCAAGTACAAGGACGCGTTCAACTCGATCGCGCCCTGGCAGGACCACACCGTCGCGCCGGTGGTCAAGAAGGTGCTCGACCCGATCGTCCCCAAGCTCGTGCAGGCGATCTACCACATCCAGGCACCGGCCACGCCGCGGAACGACCTCGTCGAGATCTTCCTCACCGGTCTGTGCAAGAAGTGCGGCCCCGTGAAGGCTGACCTCAACTCGCCGCGCCTCAACAAGGACGTCGTCAAGCACGACATCGTCCCGGCCGAGGAGCTGCGACTGAACATGTCGGTTGCGCCGACCGCCAGCCCCAACCGGCTGGGTGTCATCGGTGGCGACGCGCAGGGCTTCCCGAACGGCCGGCGACTCGGTGACGACGTCATCGACATCGGTCTGCAGGTGCTCGAAGGCGCAGCGACCAACGGTCCCGTTGCCGCTCTGGCCAACGGTGACGGCGTCAACGCGAACGACACCGCGTTCGGTACGACGTTCCCCTACGTCGCACTGCCGCACGCCCAGGGCGTGAACGAGACCAACGCCATGGCAACACTGCCGCCGGGCGGTAGCGGCGGTGACGGTGGATTCTTCGGCGGCCACCGGGTGCCGGTCGCGGCCGCGTCGTTCGCCGCAGCGCTCGTCGCGCTCGCTCTCGCGTTCGTCGCGCGGCGTCGCCGCACGGTCGTCGCGAGCTGACCCAACGACCGGAGACGGGCCGCAACCCGGCGGCCCGTCACCGGTCCCAGCACTTAGCTGCACAGCACTCGGCTCGGCCACTTCGGAGATGGGACCTCACATGTCGACGCGCACCTCGCCCGGTCTGCTCGTCGCAGCAGGCGTCGGCTGCCTCGCGCTCAGCGCAGTCGCGCTGTCGGCAGGCTCGACATCCGACCGGCACCGGCCCGCCACGGCACCCTCCCCGGTGGCTGCGACCGCTCCGGCCGACCCGACGGCCGCCGAGATCGCGCGGACCCAGCAGCACCTGCGCTCGGTGCCGCGCGACTACAACGCGTGGGCGACGCTCGGCCTCGACTACGTCCAGCAGGCGAAGGTCACCATCGACCCGACCTACTACCCCAAGGCGACCGCGGCGCTCGCCCGCTCGCTGCGGCTCGCCCCGCGCGGCAACTACGTCGCGATGGCCGGCGAGGCAGCGCTCGCGGCTGCCCGCCATGACTTCTCCGGCGCGCTTCGCTGGGCGAACCGCGGCCTCGCGATCGACCCGAAGAGCGCCGTACTCCAGGGAGCGCTCACCGACGCACTCACACAGCTCGGCCAATACGGCGCAGCCGAGGCCGCTGCCCGTCGCATGGAGCTGCTGCGGCCCGGTGCTGACGCCGAGGCGCGGCTGTCCTACGCCGCGGAGCTGCGCGGCGACCTGCCCGCGGCGCGGCTCTACATGCGCCAGGCTCTTCGCGACGCCGTCGGCCCGAGCGACGTCGCGTTCGCCCGCTACTACCTCGGCGAGCTCGACTTCAACTCCGGACACTTCCGCGCTGCACTGCACGAGTACGCCGCGGGACTCACGGCTGCACCGACCTACGCCGCACTTCTCGAAGGCCGGGCTAAGGCACGCGCCGCGCTCGGCGACACCAGCGGCGCGATCCGCGACTTCACGACCGTCGTCGGCCGCGCGCCGCAACCGACCTACGTCCTCGAGTTCGGCCGGTTGCTCTCCTCGCTCGGCCGCGACCGGGCGGCGCAGCAGCAGTTCTCCGTCTTCCGTGCGGAGGAACAGCTCTTCCGTGCCAACGGCGTGCGGCTCGACACCGACCAGACCTTGTTCGAGGCCGACTACGGTGACGCGCAGGTCGCCGTCGCGTCGGGACGCGCGGCGTTGCGGACGCGGCCGTTCCTCGACACGTACGACGCCTACGCGTGGG
>JAFAQI010000142.1 GCA_019246495.1 Frankiales bacterium
GGCAAGACGTGGAACGTCAACCCGCTCGGAGGCGTGCCGGCGCAGGACCGGCCCTGGCTCGCGGCCGACGGACCCTGCACGGTCTACGTGGCCTATCACCAGCTTCCGGCGTTCTCGCCCTTCGTCAACGCCTACGACACCTGCACGGTCGGCAACGGCGTACCGGTCAGCAACGGCGTGGCGCTCGACCCCACACACTCGACGCAGTTGTCGCTCAGCAGCTTCCCGGGCCTGTCGGGCAGCTTCAACAAGCTCACGGTCGACACGTCGCCGAAGTCGAAGCACCGGCACGCGATCTACATCCCGATGAGCCTGTGCCAGGTGGCCTCCGCCCCCGACCTGGTCATCAACGCGAACTCGTCGGGCTGCCCGAAGGGGACGCAATACATCGTCGCAGTCAGCACCGACCGCGGGCAGACGTTCACGTACCACCCGGTGGCACTCGACAAGTCCGGCGCCACGTTGGTGTGGGCCGCGACCGTCGCCACCGATGCGGCCGGACGGGTCTACTACACGTGGAGCGACAGCCACAACGTCTACCTCGACGTGTCCACGGACGGCGGCGTGCACTGGACGAAGCCACGCCAGCTCAACGGCGCCAAGACCGCTGCCGTCTATCCCACGGTGGCGGGCGGCTCCGCCGGGCGCGTCGACGTCGCGTGGTACGGCGCCGACCGCAAGGGTGACAGCAACAGTTCGAAGATCATGGGCCAGCCGAGCGTCAAGGGCAGCGTGCCCTGGAAGGTCATGCTGGCGCGGTCGACCGACGGCGGGAAGCACTTCGCCACCCGCGCCGTCACCGGCCCGATCCATCTGGGTGAGCTCTGCACGCACGGCAGCGGCTGCGCGGATACGAACTCGCGCAACCTGCTCGACGACTTCGGCCTGGTGATCAGCCCGACGACGGGTCACGACTCGATCACCTACACCGCTGACCGTCCCGACGGCACGGCCGGCCATGCGTTCACCGGGTTCGTCAGCGAGGTCGGGCCGGCGAAGCGGAGTTCCGGCCACGGCTCGACCGGCGGCACGCACGGGCGGCACCACTCGTCCGGCGGACGCTCCGGAGCGAGCGGAGGCTCGAGCAGCGGGCGCGGGCTGGCCGCCACCGGCCTCTCGCCGGCAATCGCCCTCGTCGGGCTCGGCCTGCTCACGACTGGCCTGCTGTTGCGCCGCCGTACGGTCCGCTAGCCGCTCGGTCCGCCGTCCAGAGGCGCGATGCCCTTCGAAGCCGCCCTTCCGTGTCCGCTTTCGCCCCGCACGGCGATGATGGGCGAATTTCGGGGCAGTGCGACATTTGATCTCGTTCGCGATGCAACAGCTGGCGAGGCCAAGGCATCTTTACCAGTGTGAGCCACCGCCGCGACGAGGACTTTCGCGAATTCGTGCTGGCGTGCTCACCAGACCTGCTTCGGCTCGCGCGAACGCTGACAGGTGATCGCCACGCCGCCGAGGATCTGCTTCAGCAGACTCTGCTGAAGAGCTGGTCGCACTGGCGTCGCATCTCGGAGGCTAGTCACCCGTCCGCCTACGTCCGGCAGATGCTCACCAACAACTACATCCGCAGTCGACGCCGCTTCTGGACTCGGGAGACACCGACGGACGTCGTACCGGAACGAACCGAGCAGGACGTTGGTCACGCGGTGGTGACTCGCCTCGGACTGGCGGAGCAGCTCCGTCAGCTGCCTGCCCGTCAGCAAGCGGCGGTGGTGCTCCGCTATTACGAGGATCTCGACGACGCGACCATCGCGAACATCCTCGGATGCACCGAAGGCACCGTCCGAAGCCAGATCTCGCGCGCACTCAACACCCTGCGCGTCCACGAACGCACCGCACGTTCGGAGGGAGCAGCATGCTGACGCCCTACACCGAACAGGACCTGAAAGACGTGCTGGTCCTCGAAGCCGCTGACACACCCGTGGTGCCGGAACTGTGGCAGCAGTTGCAGCGCCGTCGAGCACGTCGGCGCTTGCAGCTGACGAGTGGCGCTGCCGTGGTGGCGGTCGTGCTGACGGGAACCCTGGTGACCACGC
>JAFAQI010000235.1 GCA_019246495.1 Frankiales bacterium
GAACTGCTCCGGCACTGGCTGTGCGAACGGCGCGACCGGCGTGCGCGCCCTCGACGTCGACCCGTCGGCGACGCACCTCATCGCGATCGGCAACTTCAACTCCGTCACCGACCCCAACGCCGTTGGTGGGTCGACGACCTACGCCCGCGACCAGGTGGCGCTGCTCGACCTGGGCTCGACGACCGGCGTCGTGGACCCGAACTGGAACACCGGCGCCTACACCGCAGCCTGCTTCTCATGGGCCTTTGACACCTACATGCGCGGCGTGCAGTTCTCGCCCGACGGCAAGTACTTCGTCATCACGGCGACCGGCGGTAGCGGCACCAACACCGACGGCACGAACTCCTCGTGTGACACCGCGGCGCGGTTCGACCTGAGCACGACGGGCCAGAACGTGCGCCCGACCTGGCTCAACTACACCGGCCAGGACACCCTCTGGTCGGTGGCGATCACCGGCACGGTCGTCTACGTCGGTGGTCACCAGCGCTGGCTCAACAACTCGCAGGGCTTCGACTACGCCGGCCCCGGTGCCGTGCCGCGACCGGGTATCGCCGCGCTCAGCCCCACCAGTGGCGTCCCGCTGTCGTGGAACCCCGGCCGCGACCCGCGTGGCGCCGCCGCTTACACCGTCTACGCCACCTCCACCGGCCTGTGGGTCGGCAGCGACACGGACTACATCGGTCCGCACAAGTACTTGCACAAGAAGCTCGCGTTCTTCCCGCTCGCGGGCGGCGAGACGTTGCCGTCCAACGCAACGGGATCGCTTCCCGGCCGCGTCTATGAAGCGGGCGCGTTCAACTCCGGCAACAACACGCCGATCCTCTACCGCGTCAACGCGGGCGGCCCGACCGTCGGCGCGATCGACAACGGCCCCGACTGGGTCGGCGACTCGGACCCGTCGGCGTACCACAACGACGGCAGCAACACCGCCGGCTGGTCGCCCGTCTCCGCCGTCGACAGCACCGTGCCGGCCACGACGCCGTCAGCGATCTTCGACAGCGAACGCTGGGACCCAGGCAGCAACAACGATGGCGGCGAGATGCACTGGGCGTTCGCTGTGCCCGCCGGCGAGACCGTCGCGGTCCGGCTCTATCTCGCCAACCGGTGCAGCTGCACCAGTGGTGTCGGACAGCGCGTGTTCGACGTCGCGGTGAACGGCACGACGTTCCTCAACCACTACGACATCGTGCAGACCGCCGGCGACCAGACCGGTCACATGGAGTCGACCACCGTCACCAGTGACGGCGAGGTCACCGTCGACTTCACGCACGAGACCGAGAACCCCCTGATCAACGGCATCGAGATCGTCAAGACCGCCGACGTCAGCGCGTTCCCGGTCAGCCGCTACCGCGTCGACTCCGGCGGGCCGAAGATCGCCGCGCTGAGCAGCACCGGCCCGGCCAACTGGCAGGAAGACGACAACAACGGTGAGGTCGGCACCGGCACGCCGTTCCGCACCTCCGACGGCAACCCCGCCTTCTGGGGCACGCCGTGGGGCGGCACCGCGGACAGCAACGTCCCGGCCAGCACCCCGCTGGACATCTTCGGCAGTGAGCTGTGGGACTCCGGCCCGCCGGACGTGCAGTACAGATTCCCGATGGCTCCCGGAACTCCGGTCGACGTGCGCCTGTTCTTCGCGAACAACTGCGGTTGCACGTCGAGCCCCGGCTCGCGCCAGTTCAACGTCTTCGTCAACGGCACGCAGGTGCTGACCAACTACGACCCGGTCACCGCGGCCGGGGGCGACCAGCGTGGCGACATGCAGAAGGTGTCGACCACCGTGCCGGCCAGCGGCGTGGTCACGGTGTCGTTCACGCACGGTGCGGGCGACAACCCGCTGATCAACGGCGTCGAGCTCGTGCAGACCGGCGCGACGCCGCCGCCTCCGCCGTCGACGAACGTCGACCGGTTCGCCTACCGCCAGACGTCGAGCAACGGCGACGGGACGGTCACCAGCGGCAGCGAGCAGAGCATGTCGACCGGCATCGCCTGGGGCTCCGTCCGCGGCGCGTTCGCGGTCAATGGTGAGCTGATCTACGGCAAGGGTGACGGCAACCTCTACGAGCGCACCTTCGACGGCACGACGTTCGGTCCCGAGGTCCTCATCGACCCGTACAACGACCCGATCTGGGACAACATCCAGACGGGCTCCGGCCAGACCTACCAGGGCGCCCGCTCCACCCTCGCGAGCGAGCTGTCCTCGGTGTCCGCGATGTTCTTCAGCGGCGGGCGCATCTACTACACGCAGGTCGGCCAGACGCAGATGCACTGGCGTTGGTTCGAGCCCGAGTCCGGCATCGTCGGCTCCGATGAGTTCACGGTGAACGACGGCCACGACTGGTCCAACGTCGGCGGCGCGTTCCTGTCCGGCAGCACGCTCTACTACGGCGACCGCAACACCGGGCAGCTCGACTCGATCGGCTTCACGAACGGCACGCCCACTGGCACCCCGATCGTCGCTGACTCGCACACGGGCTGGCCGAGCCGCGGGCTGTTCCTGTTGCCGAACGCCACCCCCAACAAGCCTCCGGTCCCGGCGTTCACGCCGAACTGCTCCGCGACGTCCAACAGCTGCACCTTCGACGCGTCGTCCTCCAACGACCCGGACGGCTCGATCACCGACTTCGGCTGGAACTTCGGTGATGGCAGCAGCGAGCACCACCCGGACTCGAGCCTCATCACGCACACGTTCCCGGCGCCCGGGCACTACACCGTGACGTTGACGGTGACGGACAACGACGGCACGGCCGCCAGCAAGGCGACCAGCGTGACCGTCGGCACGACGTCCTCCCCGCCCGCCTACAAGGCGTCGAGCCAGGCGTGCGGCACCGCGACGAACACCAAGTGCGGCACGGCCACGGTCACCGACGTCACGGTCCCGGCTGCCACGGCCAAGGGTGACGCGCTGCTGATGTTCGTCACCTGGGCCGACAACACCACCACGGCGACGCCGCCGGCCGGTTGGAAGAAGCTCGGCAGCAACGTCAATGCGCCGCTGGAGTCGGACGTCTACTACAAGTCCGCTGCTGCGAGCGACGCTGGCTCGATCGCCGAGGTGGCGTTCGGCAAGGCGGTCAAGAACAACGTGACGATCGCGGACTATGGCTCCGCGGACGGCACGGCGATCGAGGCCAGCGCCTTCCGGACGGACTCGTCGACCGCCAGCCACACGACGCCCAACGCGACCGTCAGTGTCGACGGCAGTTTGGCCCTGTCGTTCTGGTCGGACAAGTCCTCGACCACGACCGCCTGGACGGCACCGGCCGGTGTCACCGCGCGCTCGTCGTCGTACGACACCGGCGGCGGTTTCGTCACCACGTTGCTGGCTGATTCGGGTTCGACCGTCAACAGCGGCACCTACGGCAGCAAGACCGCGACCACCAACGCGGCAAGCGGCAAGGGCGCGATGTGGACGATCATCCTGGCGCCGGCCGGGCCGGCAGGCAATGCCGCGCCGACGGCTGCCTTCACCAGCTCGTGCCCGAGCCTCAGTTGCTCGTTCGACGGCTCGGGGTCGTCCGACGATGGCTCGATCACGAACTACCACTGGAACTTCGGTGACGGCAACTCGGCCGACACCGCGGGTCCGACGACGTCGCACAACTACTCCGCCGCCGGTCCGTTCACGGTCACCCTGACCGTGACGGACAACGGGACACCGCCGCTGACCGGCCAGGTCAGCCACCAGGTCAACCCCGGCACGACGAAGCAGATCAGCTGGGTCGGTGAGAGCCACTACGACAACAACGCCACGAGCGGTTCGGTGACGGTGCCTGCCGCCACCACCTCTGGTGACACGTTGCTGCTGTTCGTGTCGTTCGCCTCGACCAGCGTCACCACGAGCACGCCCGCTGGATGGACCCAGGTCGCCACCAAGGCCGGGAGCAACCTGTCGACGATCGTCTACGCCAAGACGGCCGGCGCCAGCGACGCCGGAACCACGGTTACGTCGACGTTCTCCGGCACGGTCAAGGCGAGCATGATCCTGTCGGCGTACCACAACGCCCAGCTGCCGGTGGAGGCGCAAGCCTCCTCGGCGGCGACGTCGACGGCCACGCATGTGACCCCGACGGTGAACGGGCTGCTGGCGGGTTCGTGGGCGATCTCCTACTGGACCGACAAGTCGACGACGACGACGGGGTGGACGCTGCCCGGTGACGTGACCTCACGTGCGCAGGTGACGGGAACGGGTTCCGGTGCCGACGCCGCCGCGCTCGCCGACGCCGGCCCGGTGTCGGGCAGCTATGGCGGAAAGACGGCGACGACCAACGCGACGAGTGGGTCGGCCGTGCAGTGGACGGTGGCTCTCCAGCCCGCGCCGTGAGACCCGCGCCCGTTCGCGGGCGCGGGTAGCCTGGACGGCCTGCGATGAACGTTGCCGGCCTGCTCGACGTCGTCGTCGACGACCCTGCCCTCGAGCGGGCGTTGGCGAGCCTCGGCGTGCCGTCGCTCGACATCGCCGGGCCAGCTGCGATGCAGCCGTTCGCCGTCGCGTTGCTCGCCGCTCGCGGTGGTCGGCCGGTGCTCGCGGTCACAGCGACGACGCGCGAGGCCGAGGATCTCGTCGCTGCGATCCAGTCCCTCATCGACCCGCACGCGGTGGCCGACTATCCCGCGTGGGAGACGTTGCCGCACGAGCGGTTGTCACCGCGGGCGGACACCATCGGCCGGCGGCTGGCGGTCCTGC
>JAFAQI010000076.1 GCA_019246495.1 Frankiales bacterium
CACCGTGTCCTGGATGTGAATGAACGCGCGGGTCTGCCCGCCGCTGCCGTGCACGGTCAGCGGGTAGTTGACCGCCGACTGCATGAGGAACCGGTTGAGCACCGTGCCGTAGTCGCCGTCGTAGTCAAAGCGGTTGATCAACCGCTCGTCGAGCCGGGTCTCGGGGGTCTGCGTGCCCCAGACGATGCCCTGGTGCAGGTCGGTGACGCGGACGCCGTCGTTCTTGTTGTAGTAGGCGAAAAGCAGCTGGTCCTGCGTCTTGGTGAGGTGGTAGATCGACCCGGGGTTCGGCGGATAGAGGATCTCCGACTCGATCGGCGCACCGCCGTCGCGCGGGATCTGGATGCGCAGGTAGCCCTCGGGGATCTTCACGCCGGCGGTGCCGTAGCCGTAGACGCCCATCGTGCCCAGGTGGACGACGTGGGTGTCGAGGTCGGCCTCGACGATCGCCGCGAGGAGGTTGTTGGTGGCGTTGAGGTTGTTGCTCACGGTGTAGCGCTTGTGCCAGGACGACTTCATCGAGTACGGCGCCGCCCGCTGCTCGGCGAAGTGCACAACAGCGTCCGGCCGCCACTCCTCCAGCAGGGTGAGCAGCCGGTGGTAGTGCTCGGAGACGTCGAAGCTGTCGAAGCCGATCTCCTTGCCGGTGACCTGGTGCCAGGTCTTGAGCCGGGTGCCCATCGGCGTGATGGGGGTGAGCGAGCTCGCCTCCAGCTCGATGTCGGCGCGTCGTCGCGCGAAGTTGTCGACGATGCGGACGTCGTGGCCCTGCGCCGACAGGTGGAGCGCCGACGGCCATCCGCAGAAGCCGTCGCCGCCGAGCACCAGGATCTTCACCGCGGTTGCCTCCTTCTGCGGCACCTGAACCTCAGGCTGTCGGCCACGATACGGTAGGTGCCCCGTCTGAACGCCCGGGAAGCCCGATGGCGCGCCGGTCCCTCGCGCCCACCGTCATCCCGCCCTAAAATCGGGCTATTCCCCCGTGCGCCAAGGAGTTTTCTGCATGACGATGCCCGAACCCGTTGCCGCTGTGGACGCCTCTGGCGCCGGCCTCGAACCGGACAGCAGCGGGTTCACCCGCGAGAACTGTCTCGGCGGCACGGCAGCCCCGCGCTACCGGCAGTGGGAGTACGACTCGGTCGCGCCCTACCTCGGAAGCAGCGTCCTCGAGGTCGGCTCCGGCATGGGCTACTTCTCCGAGAAGCTGGTCGAGTCACAGCGCCAGCGGCTCGTCCTCTCCGACGCGGAGGAGTACTGCCTCGGGCGGCTCCAGAGCACCTACGCCGACACCGCCGGCATCGAGGTGAAGCGGGTCGAGCTGCCCGGCCGGATCGACATCGGTGCGCCCGTTCAGACCGTGGTCGCGATGAACGTGCTCGAGCACATCGAGGACGACGTGCAGGGCCTGCGTGACCTCGCCTCGGTCGTCGTGCCCGGCGGGCGGATCGTGCTCTGGGTGCCGGCCTACATGCAGCTCTACGGCGAGTTCGACCGCAAGGTCGGCCACTGGCGCCGCTACACGCCCAAGACGATCCGCACGGCCGTCGAGTCCGCCGGGCTGACCGTCGAGCGGGTCCGGCCGGTCAACTTCCTCGGCGGCCTCGCCTGGTGGCTGGCCGTGCGTCGCGGTGGCGCCGGTGCTCCGAACCGCCGCCTGGTCTGGCTCTACGACAACATCGTCGTGCCGATCTCGCGCACCGTGGAGCGGATCGTCCGCCCGCCGTTCGGCCAGTCGGTGCTCTGCGTCGTACGGGTCCCCGGGTGACCCCCTCCAAAGCTCGGCTGGACGCCGTCGACTTCGCGGCTCTCGAGGAGTTCGCCGCGCGCTACGGCGACGTGCAACTCCCGCCGGTCACCGTCGTGATCGCCGCCTACAACGAGGCGGCCAACATCGCCTCGGTGCTGCAAAGCATTCCCCGCGAGATCTGCGGGCTCGGCGTCGCGACTGTCGTCGTCGACGACGGCAGCTCCGACGGCACGGCCGACATCGCCCGCGGCCAGGACGTCTACGTCTGCGCCCCCGCCCGCAACCGCGGTCAGGGCGCCGCTTTGCGGCTCGGCTACCACCTCGCGAAGCTGCACGGTGCGCGGTTCATCGCCACGACCGACGCCGATGGGCAGTACGACGCGACCGAGCTCGACCTCATCGTGCAGCCGCTCGTGGACGGCACCGCCGACTTCGTCACGGGCTCGCGCCGGCTCGGCCTCTACTCCACGAACGACGTCGTCCGCCACGCGGGCGTGCACGTCTTCGCCTCGATCATGAGCGTCATCGCCCGCCGCCGGGTGACGGACACGTCCAACGGGTTCCGCGCGTTCCGCGCCGACATCGTCGACCACCTCATCCTCGAGCAGCCGCAGTACCAGGCCACCGAGCTCCTGATCGGCGTCTTCTACCGCGGCTTCCGCGTGGTGGAGATCGGTACGACGATGCGCCAGCGCACCTCGGGCAGCAGCAAGAAGGGCCCGAACCTCGTCTACGGCTACCGCTTCGGGCGGGTCATCCTCCGCACGTGGCTGCGCGAGTGGCGGCGTAACCGCAGCGAGGGCCGGCGACTCTCCGACCCGCCGCCGGTCGCGCCTGCCATCGACCTGACGGCGACGGACCAGCGCCACACCGCCTGAGCTGTTGCCACCGGCGTTCAGCCGGTCAGACCGCGCTGGTCTCCTTCGGCGCCGGCGCGGGTGCCGGCGCCGGCTCGACCGCCGTGATGTCGACACCGGTGACACCGTCGTCGACAAGCGTCGCCGCCTTGAAGATGCGGTCGAAGATGCGGTACTTCACGAGGAACGACAGACCGTAGACCGCGAGGAACACGCTGGTGTTGACCACCGTGCGCACCGCACGGTCCGGGGTGAGCATCTTCGTCAGCTCGTTCGCGCCCCAGGTGGCGCCGGCGGCGACCAGCGCAGTCACCACGATGGTCCCCCAGTAGGGCACCACCTCACGGCGGAAGTTGCCGCGGCCGGTGCGGCCCCACGTCCAGCGACGGTTCATGAAGTAGTTGACGATCGCTCCGGTCGCCGAGGCGGTGAGCGAGGCACCCTTCGAGCCGAGGATGCCCGGACCGAACAGGCCCATGAACGTCACGGTGCTGACGACCATCGCGACAACGGAGCCGGTGAGGTACTTCGCCATCCGGATGCCGTGCGCGTCGAGGATGGCCTTCGCGCGCGCGGCCGAGGTGCGGCGAGCGGTCATGAGCTGAGCACCGCCGGGTCGGCCGCCGCCAGCTCCTGGAAGAACGTCCAGGTCGCTGCAAGGCCGTCGGAGAGGCCGACCTGCGCCTTCCAGCCCAGCGAGTGCGCGCGGCCCGGGTCGACTACGACTGCGGGCATCTCGCCCGGCTTGGCCGGGACGTTGGTGGTCGGGAGCTCGTGGCCGGTGACCTCGCGGGTGAGCGTGACGAGCTCGTTGACCGAGGCGGAGCGGCCGGCGCCGATGATCGTCGGGCCGCGCCAGCCGGCAGCGGCGGCGGTGAGGAACGCGTCTACGACGTCCTCGACGTAGACGAAGTCGCGCACCTGCTCGCCCTCGCCGTAGATCTCGACCGTCCGGCCGGCGAGCGCTGCCTTCATCAACCGCGGAACCATGCTGTCTTTGTGCCCCATCCCGGGCCCGTACACGTTCGTGAGCCGCAACGGGCAGCACGCGATGCCGTAGCAGGCGTCGTACGCCGACATGAGCATCTCGGCGGCGGCCTTCGTCGCGCCGTAGGGCGTGAGCG
>JAFAQI010000077.1 GCA_019246495.1 Frankiales bacterium
AGCAGGTCGAGGCGATCGTCGAGCACATCGCCGAGCACGGCAACGTCATCGACGCGCCGGGTCTGCGCCCGGAGCACTACGAGGTGTTCGACTGCGCGATGGGTGTGCGGTCCATCTCGGCGATGGGACACGTGCGGATGATGGCCGCGATCCAGCCGTTCGTCTCCGGTGCGCTGAGCAAGACGGTGAACCTGCCGGCATCGGCGACGGTCGAGGACATCGAGGACGTCTACTTCCAGGGCTGGAAGCTCGGGTTGAAGGCGCTTGCGATCTACCGCGAGAACTCGAAGGTCGGCCAGCCGCTCAACGACGCCAAGAGCAAGAAGGCGGACGCCGATCCGCAGACCGATGACGTGCATGAGCACCGGCCGGTCCGCAAGCGGTTGCCGAAGAAGCGGCCGTCGCAGACCGTGTCGTTCTCCGTCGCGGGCGCCGAGGGTTACATGACCGCCGGCTCCTACCCGGACGACGGTCTCGGCGAGGTCTTCCTCAAGCTCGGCAAGCAGGGCTCCACCCTCGCCGGCGTGATGGACGCGTTCTCCATCGCGATCTCGATCGCGTTGCAGTACGGCGTACCGCTCGAGACCTACGTGCAGAAGTTCACCAACATGCGGTTCGAGCCGGCCGGCATGACCGACGACCCGGACATCCGCATGGCGCAGTCGGTGATGGACTACATCTTCCGTCGCCTCGCGCTGGACTACCTGCCCTACGAGACCCGGTCGGAGCTCGGCATCTTCACCGCCGAGGAGCGCGCAGCGAGCGTCGCCACTTCGTACGGGTCCTCGCCGGCCGCACCCGCGCCGGTCGAGGAGGACTTCGACCCGGAGACGCTCCGCGACTCTGTACCTCTCGAAGGCGGGGTGCCGATTGAGCATGTCCCGGACGACGCGGCCGAGAAGGCCGCGCCGGTCGAGGCACGGTCGTCGACCGAGCTCATCGAGGCACAGCAGGGCACCGCGGCCGACGCGCCGCTGTGCATGACCTGCGGCGTCAAGATGCGCCCGGCCGGTTCCTGCTACGTCTGCGAGTCCTGCGGCAGCACCAGCGGCTGCAGCTGACGTCCGGCTGCGGCGATGTTGCGGGCCATCCCGCCGAACACGAACCGGTGGAACGGCGCGACCGACCACCAATAGAGGTGGCCGGCAAGGCCACGCGGCTGGAAGACAGCTCGCTGGGTGTACGTCGACCCCGCTCCGGCGGGGTCGACGCTCAGCTCCAGCCAGGCGCGGCCGGGCAGCCGCATCTCGGCGCGGAGCCGTAGCAGCCGGCCGGGTTCGACTTCCTCCACCCGCCAGAAGTCCAGGCTGTCGCCGCTGCGCAGCCGTGTGGCATCACGGCGTCCGCGGCGCAGCCCGACGCCACCGACCAGCCGGTCGAGCCAGCCGCGGACCTGCCAGGCGAGCGGCCAGGAATACCAGCCGTTGTCGCCGCCCACGCCTTCGATGACCCGCCACAGCGCGGCCGGCGGGGCGTCCACCTCGGCCACCCGGTGGTCGACGTAGAGCGATCCACCGGCCCAGTCCGGGTCGGTCGGGAGCGGGTCCGACGGCGCACCGGCCCAGCTGGCGCTCGACCACCGCGTGGCGACGTCGCCGTCCCGCACCTTGGCAAGCGCGAGGCGCACGGCCTCGTCGTAGCTGATGAGGCCTTCCGGCGGATCGGGGATCCACCGGGCGATGTCGTGCTCGCCGCAGACCACCTCGTGGCGCAACGACTCGACGAGCGGGCGGGCGATCGCGTTGGGCACGGGGGTGACCAGCCCGACCCAGTGGCTCGACAGTGACGGCGACAGCACCGGCACCGGCACGATCAGGCGGCGGCCGAGCCCGGTCAGCGAGGCGTAGCGCTGCATCATCGACGCGTAGGTCAGCACGTCCGGTCCGCCGATGTCGAAGGTGCGGTTGACGTCGGCCGGCAGCGCGGTTGCGCACCCGGCGAGGTAGCGGATGACGTCGCGGATCGCGATCGGCTGGACCCGGTTGCGCACCCAGCGCGGCGTGACCATGGCGGGCAGCCGTTCGGTCAGGTAGCGCAGCATCTCGAACGACGCGGAGCCGCTGCCGAGGATGACCGCTGCCTGCAGAACGGCCGCGGGAGTGGCCGCGCGCAGGAAGATGTCGCCGACCTCCCTACGCGAACGCAAATGCGGGCTCAGCTCACCGCCGGGCGGGACGAGACCGCCGAGATAGACGGCCCGCCCGACGCCACGTTCGTCCGCGGCGTTTGCGAACGTTTGCGCCGCACGCCGGTCGCTCTGCTCGAACTCCCGTCCGGTGCCGAGGGCATGGACGAGGTAGTAGGCGACGTCGACGTCCTGCATGGCGTCGAGGACGGCCGCGCGATCCAGCACGTCACCTTCGGCGATGTCGACCTGTGACCGCCAGGGCAGGTCGCGGAGCCGGCCCGGGCTACGCGTGAAGCAGCGGACCTCGTGACCGTCGGCGAGCAGTGCGGGCACGAGCCGGCCACCGACGTAGCCCGTCGCACCCGTCACCAGCACTCGCACGAACGCCAGTCAACACCGTTAGGTTGAGCGGAGTTGAGTTGCCTGCCGCACGCAGAGGCGGAGGACGATGCCGGACGCAGACGAGATCCGAAACGCTCAGCGAGCGGCGTGGGACGGCCTTTCCGCTGGCTGGGAGAAGTGGGACTCGATCATCATGGATCAGCTGCGCCCGGTCAGCGCGGCAATGATCGAGCGGCTCGACATCGCTGCGAACCAACGACATCTGGACGTCGCCTCGGGCACCGGGGAGCCCGGCCTGACGGTGGCGCGAGTCGCGCCCCACGGCTTCGTCGTCCTGACCGACCTTGCACCCGAGATGTTGGAGGTGGCGGCGCGACGTGCCGCGCAGCAAGGGATCGGGAACATCGAGACGCGTGTGTGCAGTGCCGATGATCTGCCGTTCGCCGATGCCTCCTTCGACAGCGTCTCAGTTCGTTTCGGCTACATGTTCTTTCCCGACCTGCGGAAGGCCACGGCGGAGTTCGCGCGCGTGCTCAGGCCCGCCGGCCGTCTCGCCGCGTCCGTCTGGATCAAGCCGGAGGACAACCCGTGGACGACGATCGTGATGCAGGCGATTGCGTCAGAGATGACCGTCGCCGCCCTCGACCCTGACGGGCCGCACATGTATCGCTGCGCGGCTCCCGGACAGCTCACCGCGCTGTACGCCGAGGCCGGACTGCACGACGTTGTCGAGTCGGACGTCGGCGTCGAGCTGGTGACGCGCTCGCCGGAGGAGTATTGGGACATGATCAGCGAGCACGTGTCGCTTGCGGTGGCGGCCCTTCAACAGGTCGATGAGGCCGCCCGGCAGCGGATCCGGTCACGCGCGATTGCTGACGTGAGCGCGTTCGAGCAAGGCGGCGCGGTCCGCGTGCCTGGCGCAGCGCGGTGCGTCGTCGGCACGCGATAGCTGCGGAACGCCTCGGCTAGAAGGCGGTCTCCGCGACGACGTTCAGGTTGATGAACTCCGGCGCACCCTCGAAGATGCGGCCCATCGTCTCCCGGGCGGCTGCCAGTCCAGCCTCCCGGCGTGGGTCGTTCTCCCGGGCACGCGCGCTCTCCTCACTGTCGAACACGACCATGATGTAGAGCGAGTCCGGATCCGCCTGGTCGCGCATCGTTGTCGAGCGAATGAGGCCCGAGTCTGGCTGCTCGACTGCCTTGAGCTGATCCATCAGCGTCGCGAGCTCCGCGTCGCTGTCCGGCTTCACCCGAGTCTTGATGATCTGTGCCCACATGGTGAGCTCCTCACAGTGGCCTGCGGCCGACGCTAGACCTCCGCAAGCCTCGACGAAGGCGTTCCGCACTTTCGGTGCCGGCCGCGCGACGTATCGTCCGGGTTGTGCCGATCGACGTGCTCGACTCGCTGTGCCGTCGCATGCAGGCCATGCACTCGCTGTGGGAGGACGCGGTTGCCTCGATGGGCGCCGAGCACGTCAACCATGTCGAGCGGGACGGCGTGCTTCCCATCGCGTTCTCGCTCTTTCATGCAACCGAGATCGAGGATGGCTCGATCACCATGCTCGGCGGACCCGCGCCGGTCGTCGACGCGGACTGGCACGCGCGGATGCAGCTCGCCATCGCCGACAACGGCAAAGCACGCACGGTCGACGAGATGTGCGGGCAGCGCATCGGGAACTACGACGCCTTTCGCGACTATCAGCGTGAAGTCTTCGCCAAGACCGAAAGCTGGATAGCGACGCTCTCGACCGAGGCGCTCAGCGAGGTGATCCTTGCCCGGCCGTTCCCCGAACAGATCGCCTCGACCTACAGTGCGCGCGTCGCGGGGGAGGCGGGCATGACCCGGCTCGATGCCCTCGAGTGCTGGGTCTACCAGCACGGACTCCGGCACATGGGCGAGGTCGAGCACGCCCGCGCTCTCGTGGGTCTCGGCGGCATGACGTCGTGACTGCGGTCCGCGCGAGCATTCGTCGCGACGTGCGGATCCGCGGCAGCGCCGACGACATCTGGGCCTACGTCGGGAACGCTGCGCGGCTCGCCGAGTGGTGGCCCGGCATCACCAGTTGCACCGTCGACGGCGACACGCGCACGATCACGATGGGCAGCGGGCTCGCCGTACCCGAGAAGATCCTCCTCGTCGACGACATCGACCGGCGGTTCCAGTACCGCATCACCGGCCCGCTGTTCCGCGAGCACACGTCGACCATCGACGTGCACGACCTCGGCGACGGCACGTGTCTCGTCGTCTATTCGATCGACGCCGAACCGTCGACGATGGCCCTGGTCATCGGTGGCGCCGGTGGCAACGCGCTCGCGCATCTGCGCGACCTCATCGAAGGCGGCAGCTGATGGGACGCAAGATCTTGCTGATCACGACCGACCAGCAGCGCTACGACACCCTCGGCTGCAACGGGGGAGAGCTGGCGCGGACACCCGTGGTCGATTCCCTTGCTGCACAAGGAATTCGCTACGAGCGCGCCCATCCGCAGTCCGTCGTCTGCATGCCCTCGCGGTCAACGATCCTCACCGGTCAGCATCCCTCCACACACGGCGTCTACATGAACGGCGTGCCGCTGCCGCTCGACGCGCCGTCGGTCGCCGAGCTGCTCCGCCGGTCCGGCTATCGCACCGCCCTCATCGGCAAGCCGCACTTCCAGCCGTTCCTCGACCCGTTCCTGCGCTTCGCCGAGAACTCGCTCGGCGACGAGACGACGCCGAGCGGAGGTGCGCATCGCGGGTTCGAGCATCTGGAGTTCGCCACGCATGGTCCGGTCGGCCCGCTGCACTACGCGCGCTGGCTCGCCGCCAACCACCCCGAAGTGATCGGCATGTTCTATCGGGTACTCGACGACCAGCTGCAGGTCAACGCGGACGGCGGCGGCGCGACCGGAGCGCCGCAGGTGCATGACAACCCGGTGCCGCGCGAGTGGTACCACACCGACTGGGTCGCGGAGCGCACGATCAGCTGGCTCGACTCGCTCGCCGTCGACGACGACTGGTTCTGCTGGATGTCGTTCCCCGACCCGCACCACCCGTGGGACCCGCCGCAGTCCGAACTGGGCCGCATCGACTGGCGCGACGTCCCGCTCCCGGCCGGCTACCCGGAGAAAGCCGCCGACCGCGAACGCATCCTCGACGCCAAGCCGCGGCACTGGCGGATGTGGTACGACGGCGCGCTCGTGTCCAACTACGAGGCGCCCGCGAACTGGGTGCCGGCGACGATGACCGCCGACCAGGTGCGCGAGGTCAACGCCCGCAACGCGATCGAGTGCGAGCTGATCGACGAGGCTGTCGGCCGGGTGCTCCGCCGGATCCGCGACCGCGGCTGGGACGACGACGTCGACATCGTCTTCACCACCGACCACGGCGAGCTGCAAGGTGACTTCGGGCTGCTGTTCAAGGGGCCGTATCACGTCGACGCGTTGATGCGACTGCCGCTGATCTGGCGTCCCGCGCCGTCGGCATCGATGCCCGCGTCGACCGTCACCGCTCCGGTCGGCCTCGTCGACCTGGCGCCGACGTTCTGCGGAATCGCCGGTCTGCCGGCCGCGGACTGGATGCAGGGCCAGCCTCTTCCGATCGACGACGTCGATGCGCAGCAGCGCGGCTTCGAGCGTGTGCTCACCGAGTGGGACAGCGAGCTGTTCGGTGTCGGCGTCCACCTCCGCACGATCAACCGAGCCGGCTGGACGCTGACCCGCTATCTGCCCGGCACCGTTCACGACGGAACCGAGGGTGAGCTCTATGACCTCGTCGCTGATCCGCTCCAGCAGGACAACCGGTGGGACGACGCCGGCTGCGCCGGCATCCGCGACGACCTGCTCGCCGACCTCAGCGACTCGGCGCCACCCGTGCGCCGACCGAAGCTTCAGCTCGAAGCGCCGGTCTGAGGCAGCGCCAACCACTCCTCCCAGCTGAGGTCGCGCCCGATGAAGCGCGCGTTGCGAAACGGCCACGCCGTCGCGATCCACTCCGGCACCAGTGCATCGAGCGCCGACTCGACGTCGCCGCCGACCAGGTCATCGACGACCCACCACGAGATGTCGGCGACGGCACCGACCCGCTCCGGCGGGTCGATGTAGACGCAGCCGAGGAGCACCGTCTCCTCCGCGTCGAACAGCGCGTAGTTGAACGACTGATGGAGAGCGATCTCCCGCTCATGCCGAGCCAGGTCGTCCCGGTCCTGCTCGTAGGTCATCGTCGCCGGTGGCCAGCCCCAGGCCGGTCCGAAGATGCGCCACAGCCGCTCCCGCGACCCCATTACCGCAGGCATGTCCAGGTCGACGTCGGCCGCGCGGATCGGACGCAGGTGATGTCCCGTCGGCAGCTCGACCCGGACCGGATGCTCGAAATCGTCGGGCAGCCACCGGCTCTCGCTGTCCACCACCGCGACTCCCGTCAGAAGGCTGTGCCACATCGTTGGCCGGCAACAGCTCGCGCCAGCTCGAAGTATGGTCCGAGCAGGTGCTTACTGCCGTGAGGAGAAGATTTCCCGGTGCCCATCGCGATCTCTGACGACCACCGCGCCCTCGCCGACTCCGTCGCCCAGTTGCTCCGGCGCCGCGACGCCCGCGCCGACGCCCGAGCCCTGCTCGAGGCGCCGGCAGAGCAGCCGCCCGCAGCCTGGCCGGACATCGTCTCGATGGGCCTGCTCGGGCTGCACATCGCTGAGGAGTACGGCGGTTCCGGCGGCGACCTGACCGATCTCGTCGTCGCGATCGAGGAGCTGGGCCGGACGGTCACTCCGGGTGCGTTCGTGCCGACCGTCCTGGCGAGCGCCGTGCTGGCCGCGGCGGCGGAGGACACGACGAGCAAGACGCATCTCCCCGGCCTCGTCGACGGCAGCCGGACCGCCGCCGTGGCGCTGGACAGTGACCTCCAGCTCCGCGACGGCACTGCCTCCGGAACGGTTCCGGTCGCGCTCGGCGGTGGCACGGCCGACCTTCTTCTCGCCGCTTCGGGCGACGACGTC
>JAFAQI010000118.1 GCA_019246495.1 Frankiales bacterium
TCGCGGCTTCTCAAGTAGGCGTAGGGTCAGCGGCGCAAGGCACGCGGGAGCTCGGACCGACCGGGCTGAGAGGGCGAACTCGCCGACCGCAGAACCGGCCGGGTAATGCCGGCATGAGGAGTGGCCATGACGGCAACCGTCGAGCAACCCGTCGTCTCCGAGCCTGTGTGGGTCGAACCGCCGCTGACCCTCGTCGAGCCGCCGCCGCGGGTGCTCGGCTGGCTCGACCAGATCGGCCTGTGGGGCAACCTCGGCATGTCGATCCTCGGCCCGGTCACGGCGATCTATGTGCTGCAGCCGGCGGGCTTGCCGCAGATGTCGTACGTCGGTGCGGCGACGGCGATCGTCGCCGGCACGGTGTTGGGGACGCTGCTGATCGCCGTCGCCGCCGTGCCCGGTGCGCAAACCGGTGCGCCGTCGATGGTGTTGCTGCGCGGCCTGTTCGGCCGGCGGCTGTCGTTCCTGCCGACGCTCGTCAACATCGTCCAGCTCGTCGGCTGGTCGGTGTTCGAGATCGTCGTCATCTCGGCGGCGGCTCAACAGTTGATCCCGCGGCATTGGCCAAGTTGGACGCACGGAGTCTTGGGCGCGACTGTGCCGCACTGGCTATACGTCGTCATCGCGGGCGTTCTCACGACTGCGATGGCGATCCGGCCGCTCGGCGTCGTACGGGTCCTGCGTCGCTATGCGATCGCCGCGGTGGCGATCAGCACCGTCTATCTCTACGTCGAGCTGTTGCGGCATCCGCTTCCGGCCTTGACGCACGGCTCGTGGTCCGGGTTCTGGCCCGGTGCGGACTATGCGATTGCCGCGGCGGTGTCGTTCGCGCCGCTCGCGAGTGACTACAGCCGGCACGCCCGGTCGCCGCGGTCGGCGTTTGGCGGTGCGATGGTCGGCTACACCGTGACGCAGGCCGCGTCCTACATCCTCGGGCTCGCCGCGATCGCGACGGTCGTTCGCGCATCGCAGGCGACCGACAACCACACGATGTTCGCGGCGTTCATCGCAGTGCCGGTTGGCTGGCTCGCGTTCGGTGTCCTCGTCGCGCGCGAGCTCGACCAGTCGTTCGCCGACAGCTACTCGACCGTCGTCTCCGTGCAGAACCTGTTTCCGCGCTTCGACCGTCGCGCGCTCGCGGTCGTGGTCGGCGGACTGGCGACCGTTCTTGCGCTGACACTCAAGATCGACGACTACGCCAACTTCCTCGTGTTGCTCGGTTCGGTGTTCGTTCCGCTGACCGCGGTGCTCGTCGTCGACTACTTCGGCCGGCGTACGGCGCACTGGGATGTCAGCGAGTCGGCGCCGACGCGTTGGCTCATGCCGCTGCCCTGGCTGGCCGGCGTCGCGGTCTACCAGCTGGTCAACCCCGGCTACGTCGGCTGGTGGGTTGATCGGTGGACCACGGTGCAGCACTGGCTGCACTTCACCCCGCGGAGCTGGATGAGCGCGTCCGTGCTCTCGTTTGCCGTCGCGGCGTTGCTGACGCTGCCACTCACCCTGCTCGCGCGA
Organism: Frankiales bacterium; assembly: GCA_019246495.1. Taxonomy (GTDB): domain Bacteria; phylum Actinomycetota; class Actinomycetes; order JAFAQI01; family JAFAQI01; genus JAFAQI01. The sequence continues at coordinate 1,510 of JAFAQI010000118.1, forward strand.
TCGCGGGAGTCGCGATGAGCCTCACCCGCGGGCAGCGGTTCGTCGTCTACGGCCTCGCCGGCTGGTGCAGTGAGATCGTCGCGACCGGGCTGCGCAGCCGCGGGCGCGACGGCAACTGGCGGCTGACCGGTCACACCTACCTCTGGATGCTTCCGACGTACGGCATCGCGGCGTACCTCTTCGAGCCGGCGCACACGGCGGCGCGTGACGCCGGCTGGCCGTGGTGGCAGCGCGGGGCGGCGTGGACCGCTGGCATCTACGTCATCGAGGCGGCGAGCGGCGAGGCACTCCGCGCCCTGACGGGCGAGGTGCCGTGGGACTACCGGCGGCCACGCGGACGCAAGCCCGCCGGCACCACGTGGCGCGGCCTGGTCCGCCCGGCCTACGCGCCGGTCTGGTTCCTCGTCGGCCTCGGCATGGAGCAGCTGCACGACCTGCTCGACCGCGTCGAAGTACGGCGCGACTGACAACGCAACTGACAACGCAACTGGGCCGCTGGCCGTGGAAAACTGGCGGCGTGGGCTCTCCTGGCGCCGTTCGCCGCCGCGCATTCGCTGCGGCTGCCGCGGGTTCGGTGCTGGTGCTCGCCGCATGCGGCACGCGCCTGCCGGACTCGGCGTTCGTCCGCGCGCAGCAGCAGGTGGGCGGAACGTCCGCCGGGCCGGGCGGTGGCCCGCTGCCGAGTGGTGGCGTGGTTGCGCCGAGCGGGGTGCGGCCGAGCACCGGAGCGTCCGGTCCGGCGGGCGGACCGAGCAGCGGACCCAACCCGGGAGGCGGTGGACCGAGCAGCCAGTCGACCGGCGGCGGCGGCGCGCACAACACCGCGTCCGACGTCGGCGTCACCCCGACGACGATCACGATCGGTGAGATCGCGAGCATCAGCAACCCGTTCGACCCGCGGGCGTTCGTCGGTCCGTCGTACGGACTCGAGGCGTTCGTTCGGTGGACCAACGCGCACGGTGGCATCCACGGCCGGCAACTGGTGCTCAAGACGTGCAACGACTCCGGTGACGGTAAGGCCAACGTCAGCTGCGTGCACAGCCTCATCGACCATCAGCACGTGTTCGCGCTCGTGAGCGACGCGGTGCTCACCTACTCCGGCGCGTCGTATGTCAACAGCAAGGCCGTGCCCGACGTCGGGGGGCAGCCCATCGACAACGCCTACAACAAGTACCCGCACTTCTGGGACATCTACGGCGAGTACTACCCGCGCGACGGCACGCAGGTCGGCTTCCACGGCAAGCTCTACGCCGGCACCGAGGTCTACCGCTACTTCAACAGTCGCTTTCCGAAGGTGAAGAAGATCGCGGGGGTCGTGGAGTACAACCAGAGCGACTCGCAGCGGTTCGGCGACAGCATCGTCCAGGGACTGCAACGCACCGGCTACAAGGTCGTGAAGAAGGTCGTCAACTTCGCCCTGCCGGACTATGACTCCGTGGCGATCGACTTCCGCAACCAGGGCGTGCAGTACGTCTACGACACCATCGACCGGCAGGGCAACATCCGGCTGTGCCAGGCGCTGGACGACAACAACGTGAAACTCATCGCCAAGGTGCTGACGACGCAGAGCTGGGAGCAGTCCGTCGAGACGGACTACAAGAGCAGCCCGCACTGCCGCAACGAGCTGTGGGCGACCGGCAACACCCGCAACTACGCCGACACGAAGTACCCGCAAGTCCGCGACTTCCGCCAGCAGATGGCCGCGGACGGCCACGGCGGTTCGCAGGACATGTCCGACTGGGCGCTCGAGGGCTGGGCCGGTGGTCTGTGGTTCGCCGACGCGGCGAACTCATGTGGCGCGAACCTCACCCGCCGCTGCCTCGAGGCCTACATCAACCAGAAGAAGGCCTACGTGGGGCACGGCCTGCTCACGCCGCGCGTCTTCCGTGAGTACGCGACACCGCACGAGCCGCAGAACAACTGCATCAATGTGGTCCGCTGGTCCGACGCCGCGCACACGTGGGTGACGCAGGTGCCGGACATGGACAAGAACTGCTACGTCGTGACGGAGTTCCCCTACTCCGGCTGAGCGGCACCCGAGCCCACTCGCCCGACGTAACCGGGGAGGGCGCGGCCACGCAGCTCACCGGGTTCACCCGCAAACGCGATCTCGCCGCGGCTGAGGACATAGACGACATCGGCCAGGGCGAGCGCGTCGGACAGGTACTGCTCGACGAGCACCACCGTGGTCCCCTCCTCGGCCAGCCCGCGGACGACGTCGAACAGCTGCCGGGTCACCCGCGGCGCGAGGCCGATCGAGATCTCGTCCAGCAGCAGCAGCCGCGGGCGGTTGAGCAGCGCGCGCGACATCGCAAGCATCTGCTGCTCACCGCCGGACAAGCTGCCTGCCCGCTGGTCGAGCCGCCGTCCGAGCACCGGAAACGCGTCCAGTGCAGCCGATACGTCGGCACGATGGCCGGCGAACACGTCGAGGTTGTCGCGCACCGTCATCGTGGTGAAGATGCCGCGCCGCTCCGGGACGAGCAGCATCCCCGCCCGTGCCAGCGCGTCCGGCGCAAGTCCGGCGAGATCCACTCCGGCCCAACGCAGCTCGCCGGACCGCGCCGGGAGCAGCCCGGCGATCACCGACAGCAGCGTCGTCTTGCCGGCACCGTTCGGCCCCAGCAACGCGGTGAGCGCACCTGCTGCCACGTCCATGTCGATGGCGTGCAGCACCTCGACGGCGCCGTAGCCGGCGCGCAGCCCGCGGATCTCGAGCTCGACGCTCATGACACCGACACGTCCAGATAGGCCTCGAGCACTGCCGGGTCCGAGCGGACGTCGGCAGCCGCGCCCGACGCGATGAGCCGGCCTTCCGCCATCGCATAGACCCGGTCGGCTACGTCGAAGACGAGGTCCACGTCGTGCTCGACGAGAAGCACCGCAACGCCGGACTCCGCAACGCTGCGCAGGACGTCCTGCAGGTGCTGAGTCTCGTTGGTGTCGAGACCGCTCGCGGGCTCGTCGAGCAACAGCACGCGCGGGTCGTGACACAGCGCGCGGCCGAGCTCGACGAGTCGCAGCGTCCCGGTCGGCAGCGTCCCGGCGACCGTGTCGCGCACCTCACCGAGACCGAGCAGGTCGAGGACCTCCTCCACCCGCGGCCGGTGCTTGCGCTCGTTGACGACCGGCAGGCCGAGGATGCCGCCGAGGAGTGCGGCGATGCGCAGTGCGGCCGGTGCCGACGTCCGGTTCTCGGCTCCGACGCCGAGGTTGTCCGCGACGGTCATGGTCGGGAAGACGCTCAGCCGCTGGAACGTCCGCCCGATGCCGAGCCGCGCCCGGGCATCCGGCGTACGGCGGGTGATGTCCACACCGTCGAGCAGCACCTGACCCGCGTCCGGTCGTTCGCTTCCCGTGAGGCACTGGAACAGCGTCGTCTTGCCCGCGCCGTTCGGCCCGATCAACGCCGTGACGCTGCCCGGCTCGGTGCGGACGCTGACGTCGTCGACCGCCGTCAGTCCGCCGAACCGCTTCGTGAGCCCGATGCCGTCGAGGGTCGCGCCGGTCATGACCGCTCCGCCCGGGCCGTGCGAAGCCGGTCGAGGGCGGCGCGTCCGGCCGGGGTGAGGACCGGTGCGGGTCGCGGCGGAGGTTGTGCTGCGCGGTAACGCTCCAGCACCGTCGTCGGGGTCAGCACCCAGTCGAGGAGACGGCGGCCGACCTCGGCGGCGCCGCCGGGGACGCGGCCGAGGACTGCGGCCAGCAGACCGACCGGGATGAGGTAGGCCTGGTCCTGCCCGGTCGTCGCCGAGATCAGTGCGACGAACCCCGCTCCCACGACTGCACCCGCGGCGCTGTCGGCACCGAACACGACGACGACGGCGAACCACGACAGACTCGCGCCGAGCGGGTCGAAGGTCGACGGGTCGAACGACTGCTGCTGTTGTGCCAGCAACGCACCACCCAGCCCGGCGAGCATCGCGCTGACCGTGAAGATCAGCACCTTGAGCACGCGTACGTCGACGCCGACCGACCGCGCACCGTCTTCGCTGTCCCGCATCGCGACAAGCGAACGGCCGAGCGCGCCGTTGCGCAGGTTGAACATCACGAGGAACGCAAACGCGAGCATCACGAGCTCGAAGAGATAGAACGCGCGGTCCCCGGTCAGCGAGAGGCCGAAGACCGACGGTCGGTTCACCTCGACGTTGTCCGTGAAGTAGGGCTGGTTGAACACGAAACGACTGACGAACGCACCGACCGCGAACGTCGTCAGCGCGAGGAACAGTCCCCGTCGCCGGATGGCGGGATAACCCGTGAGGAAACCGACGACGCCCGCAGCGAGTGCGGCGATGAGGAGCGCGACGAGCTGCGGTGTGCCGGTGCTCGCCTTGGCGAAGAACAGCGCGCCGAGCCCGGCGTAGCCAGCCTGTCCGAGGGACACCTGCCCGCTGTAGCCGGTGACGGCGACGATCGACACGAACACGATGCCGAGTGCGGGGACCTGCTGGGCCTGTCGCAGGTTCACGTCGTTGAACGTCAACGGCAGGAACATCGCAATCGCGGCAACGGTGTACTGCACCGCCAGCCAGGTGACCGTCGGCTCCGTCGCGCGACGCTGGGCAAACGTGACCGTGCTGCCAGCGTCGCCGCCCGCTTCGGCGAGCCGGCTGCGCGCGAGCAGCGCGAGGAGCAGCAGGACCACCGGCAGGTTCGCGTGCAGTGCACCCCAGATCGACGCCGCCGCATCACCGGTCGGTGACCAGAGATTCATCTCGCTCTGCCCGATGCCGAGCGCGAGTCCGGCACCGATCGCGACGGGGATGCTGGTCAGTCCGGCGATCACGGGGATGGCGAACGTCTCCAGAACGACGAGAGTCAGTCCGAACGGGTCGAGCGGAAGCGTTGCCGTGAGCAGGATGCCGGTCAGTGCAGCGAACACGCATCCGATCGACCAGCCGATCGCGGCGACCCGGTCCGCATCGACGCCTGCAAGCTCGGCAAGCTCGCGCCGGTCGACGACTGCGCGGATCTGAGTGCCGAGCGCGCTTCGCCGCAGGACGGCGCCGAGCCCCGCAGTGCCGAGCACAACCGCCGCGAGGTCTTCGAACGCATCGACATGCAGCGTGAGACTGCCGAGATGCCACACGTGCACGCCGAACAGCGGCGTCGGATGCCGCGCCTGCGACCCCCACACGACATAGGCGAGCCCGAGCAGCAGCACGAGCAGGCCGATCGTCGCGACGAGTGACTCCGCAGCTGTCGCCGTACGCCGTTGCAACGGCCGGAAGACGAATCGTTCGAGCGAGACGCCAGCGGCGGGCGCCATGACTCCGAGCACCAGCAGGACCGCCAGCCAGCGGGGCCAGCCCCAGGGCCCGGACAGCTGCCAGTAGAGGTAGGCCGCCATCATCGCGATGGCACCGTGCGCGATGTTGAAGACGCCGGTCAGCCGGTAGGTGACCAGTACGCCGACGCCGGACAGTGCGGCGATCGCGCCGAGACCGAGCCCGGCGAACGCGTAGTCGAGGGCGAGCACCCGTCAGACCGTCGGAGGCTCGCACACCCGGCACGGACGCAGCGACCGGCGCTTCACGTCGCGGGCGGTCACTGCGGCCGCGTCCGACTTGCCGGCGACGAGGGAGCAGCCGGGCCGGTGGTAGGAGCTGCCGGCCGGCAGCGCGACGACCGCGGTGTCCGTGGACTCACCGGTCGTCGCAGGCGCCGCCCCGAGCTCCTGGACGAACAGGCCGTAGAGATCGTCCACCTTGCGTTCGAGCTCGGCGACGCGCGCCAGCTGTCGTCGTACGTCCTCGGTCGCGAGAAAGACTGACGCGAGAATGACGAGCCCGATCCCCGTCAGTCCGCCGGAAACGAGGTAGGGAATCTGCTTCGCGGTGAGCGCCTCGCCGGAGACGCCGTACCAGCCGAGGAAAAGCGCAAGCCCGCCGAGCAGTGCGAGCACCCAGCCGAGGTAGGGCCGGACGAGCGACCAGCCCCACACCCAGACCTGCCGCCGGGCCGGGAGCTCGAGCGGTCGCCGGTCGCCGACGGCCGGGTTCTCGGCGGCGTGCGTCACCCCCGCCTCCTGTCCCACCGCTGCCGGTGCGTCCCCGCCACAGTCATGCGCCAGCCTAGGAAGAGCGCGAGCGTGCCGAGGGCAAGCACGGCGTAGAGATCCTCGATGACGTCGCGGCCGAGCAGATCGACGAAGCTGCGCAAGGCGCCGGCCGGCGGAGCGACTGTGGGTGGCACCCCGGTCGTGACGCCGGGCACCGTGGCCGGCGGGCCGCCGGCGACGGGCGTCGTGCCCGGCGGTGCGGGAGGCGGCGCGGACGTGGGCACCGGCGGCAACGGACTCGTTCCGCCGATGACGATGCTGCGGTCGTTGGCGAGACCGGCCACCGCTCCGACCGAGCCGAGCGTGATGTGCGCGACGTAGGTGCCGTTTGCATCGACGCCGGGCAGTTGCGGAATCTGGTCGAACGGCGGCGGCAACGGCGGCAATGGGTTCGGGATGTAGGGCAGGCCCGAGACCGGAATCGCGGCGTCGATCGCGAGCCCTGTCGCGTCACTGCGTCCGGCCAGCCGCGTGTCGGTCCGGTGCACGCCGATGGTGCGGATGCGGACGCCGTGGCTCGCCAGCCGTTGCGTCACCGACGGCCCCTTGAGACCGGTCACGTGCACTCCGGTCTCGTCGATCGTCGCGGGCCGACCCGCAACCGTCACCCCGCTGACGAGGATGTGCGGGTGGTCGACCGGGCGCTTGCCGCGCTGCAGTACGACGTCGTCGACCGCGCTGACCGAACCGATGTGCACGAGGCCGGCGATCGTCACGTCACTGACGAACGAGCTCGCATGCACCAGCAGCCGTCCGCCGACTGCGCGGACGGCGCTGCTTGCCTGGCTCGACCCGACATCCACCCCGCCCGGCGTACCGGCGAGCATCGACACCGCACCGGCGCGGGTCGACGACGCGTTGCTCGATCGCGCTGCGCGTGCCGTCGCCTGAAGCGGCGTCACGACGAACGGCCCCGACCCGGTCGGCCTTCCCTGCACGTTTGAGGTGTCGTGCGCGCGCCGCGGATAGCTCGCGTCCGCCAGGAACGGATACGCCGGTGGCTGCGCCGGACAGGTGAAGACCTCGGTGCACAACAGCGCCGGCCCCTGGATCACCAGCCGGCCGGGAAACGCGGGCGCGGCCAGTGCCTCACTCGCTCCGCCCGTGTCGAAGCTGGCGGACACGTAGGCAGTGGCGTCGTCGACCAGCGATGCCGTGATGAGCGAGCTCGCCGGTTGCTGGGTCAGCACGAGATGCACGGCCGTCGCCGCGGTCTGTGCGCGGAAGTAGATCGTTGCCTCGGCGGACGGCGGCGCGATGACGGTGGCCATGCCGACCGCGACGGTGAGCGTGGCGGCGCGGAGGGTCCGCCTCGTCGCTGTCACGGCCCGCCTCCTGGGACGTTCCGGACGGACGGAGCCGGAACGCCCCGCCCGAACCACCACGTTCAGGATAGGGCGGTCAGCTCGTCCGCGCCCCGTGCCAGCATGCAGCGTGCACAGTCGGCCGCGCGTCGTCGCGCACCGCGGCGCGTCGGAGGATGAGGCCGAGCACACGCTCGCCGCGTACGAACGGGCGCTGGACGACGGCGCTGACGGTCTCGAGTGCGACGTGCGGCTGACCCGGGACGGGGTGCTCGTCTGCGTGCACGACCGTCGCATCGACCGTACGTCGACCGGGCGCGGGGTGGTGTCCGCGCTCGAGCTCGCCGATCTCGCGGACCTCGACTTCGCGTCGTGGCATCGACCGGCGGACCACCCGGACGACAACGGCGAACAGCCCGACTGGGACCGGCACGGCGTGCTCACTCTCGACCGTCTTGTCGCTGCGGTGGTCGACAGCGGCCGCGACGTGGAGCTCGCGATCGAGACGAAGCATCCGACGCGCTACGCCGGCCTCGTCGAGATCGCTCTCGTCGAGCTGCTTGCCCGGCACGGTCTGCTTCGACCGACCCGTGACGACGCGGTGCGCACCCGCGTCATGAGCTTCTCGACGTCCAGTCTGCGCCGGTTGCGGTCGATGGCGCCCGCGCTGCCCACGGTCTACCTGATGGAGCGGCTTCCGCTGCGGTTGCGGGACGGCGCGTTGCCGCCGGGTGTCATGGCGGCCGGTCCGGCGATGCGTGCCGTGCGGGCGCATCCGTCGTTCGTCGAGCGGGTGCACGACCGCGACGGTGAGGTGCATGTCTGGACCGTCGACGACGAGGCGGACGTCGACTTCGTGCGCGACCTCGGCGTGGACGTCATCATCACCAATCGGCCCGCGGCGACACTCAATCGGCTCGCGGTCGATCGGGTCACGGATTGACCTGGCGGCCCGCGGCCGTCGTCAACGCCGGCGGGTGAGCCGGCTCGCCTCGTGCGCGAGCCACAGCACGACGGTGGCGCCCTCGGCGATCGCTGACGTCGTCTTCTCGGTGAACCACACGGGTTCATACATGTTGGGAATCGGACCGATGCTGCCCACGTCGACGTAGCGGTAGAGCAGCACCGCGCCGAGGGATGCCGCCGCGACGAGCGCCGCCGCGAGCCAGGCGAGGCGATGGCCTGTGACGAGAAGCCACAAGCCGATGACGATGGCGACCGCGCCTTGCGCATAGAAGAGGTCGGTCTGGGTGATGGTGTCGCCCACGGGATAACTGCTCGCCAGGTGCAGGTGCACGTAAGCGCTGATCCCGAGACCCGCCACCGCGAGCACGCGGACGAGCACGGTGCTGACGGACAGGCTGTGCTCTCGGCTGCCGGCGGGAGACGAAGTCGCTGATGTCACACCAGCAAAACGTCGGCGACGGCCGACAGGTTCAGTCCGGTGGGTCGCGGCGTACCGGGCAAGACATGCAGCGCGGCCCACCGCGACCGCTCCCCAGCTCGCTGCCGGGGATGCGGATCACCTCGACACCGCTCTGCTCGAGTCGCGCGTTGGTCTCGACGTTGCGCTCGTAGGCGACGGCGACGCGCGGAGCGAGCGCGAGCGTGTTGTTGCCGTCGTCCCACTGCTCGCGTTCGGCCGTCACCGGGTCGAGCCCGGTGTCGATGACCCGCAGGGTGTCGATGCCCATCGCCTTCGCGGCGGCGACAAGGAACGGCTCCGGTCCATCGACCCGGACGCCGGCGTCGTCGCCGTCGGGCGTGACGGTGAGGGCGACGAGGCTGTCGGCGACCGCCGGATACATCACCACCGCGTCGACATCGACCATCGTGCACACCGTGTCGAGGTGCATCGTCGCGCGCTCCTGTGCGATCGGCACCACGAGCACGCATCGCGCGAGCCCACGCTGGAACAGCCGTCGCGCCAACGTCTCGACACCCGCCGAAGTCGTGCGCTGCCCGACACCTACCGCGAGAACGCCCTTTGCGAGCAGCAGGACGTCGCCGCCTTCGAGCCATTCCTCGCCCGGCGAATAGAGCACCTCGGTGCCCGCGAACCGCGGATGGTGGCGATAGATCGCATCGGTCAGCCACGTCTCGCGTCGCCGGGCAGGCATCGACGGGCTCGTCACGGCAACGGCGTCGTGCACCCAGACCGACGAGTCACGGGTGAACAGCACGTTGGGCAGCGGCGGTACGACGAAGCCGTGCTGGTCCATCATCTGGAAGACCAGCCCGCTGCCGCGGCGCAGCTCCTCGCGGGCCACGCCACCGATGAGGACGTCGGCGAGACCGGCCGGGTCCAGGTCGGCGAGATGCCGGGCGACGTCCTTGCGTAGCGCTTCGCCGAGCAACGGGTCCGCGAGCGTGTGGTCGACGACCGCGCCGCGCGCCGCATCGTCCGCAAGCGTCTCCGCGAGCAGGTCGCGCAGATAGAGCACCTCGACGTCGCGGGAACGCAAGGCGTCCGCGAACGCGTCGTGCTCCTCCTGCGCGCGCTCGACCCATGGGATGGCGTCGAAGAGCAGGTCGGCCGAGTTGCGTGGGGTCAGCCGCTTGAGCTCCGGCCCGGGCCGATGCAACAGAACGGTGCGGAGGCGACCGACCTCGCTGTCGACTCCGGCACCCGCTTGACCTGCGGCCACCGACACGACGGCAAGGTTACGGTCAGGCGGCTGCTGTGCCGCGCGACGGCGCGGACACGGCGCCGAGAAGCTCGGTCACCTCGTCGAGGAACGCGGCGTTGACCGCGCTCCGCCAGACCGCACCGCGGACGATGCGCGGACCCCACTCGGGGTGCGACGTGACGGTCGGCACGATGGCCTTGTCCAGCCAGTCCTTGCCGTGCCGCGGGTCGACGTCGGCGTGGATCTCGTAGAACGGGTAGGCCGCAGCGGGTGCACCGCACCGGTCGAACGCCTGGAGCACGAGCCGGCACCGGGGACCGGCCTGGAGCTCGATCAGCCCCAGTGCGCCGAGCATCTCGGGCTGAAGCCAGCGGTTCGTCGCGAGCAGCCCGCAGAATGCCGTCCGCGCGAGTGCGGTCGTCGGCTGCTCGTCGACCGCGACCTCCGGCATGCCGATTGCGGCGACCAGCCGGTCGTGCAGCGTCGTGTGCACGTCGTCGGGCGACCCGTTGCCCATCTCGTCCCAGTAGTTCGTGGCGAGCTCCATCTTGGGCGCGCCCGTCAGCCCGATCTGGCACGCGGCGACGAGGTCGTCGAAGCCCGCGTCGGGGCCGCCCTCGAGAGCGAGGAACCGTACGACGTCGTCCCAGCTCGCGCGCCGGGCCAGCCACTTGTAGACCTCGGGCAGCCGATCGCGGGCGGCCAGCGAGCGCATGGCGGCGACGGTTTCGTCAGCGGTCGTCGCGTGGGCGACGTCCGCCGGGAGTGCCAGCGACTCCAGCTCCTTCAGCCAGGCGTTCTCGCATCGCTGCTTGAGCTGCGCCAGGACGGGCCGGTGCTGGTGACGGGCGGCGGAGCCCACCCGCTCCAGCGGTTCGGTGTGCAGCGCGTAGATCTGGAGCAGGACGCGGATCCGGTCGCGGACGTCTGCCGGGTGGCGGTCGGCGAGCCGGTCGAGCGCTGCAGCGTCATCGTCGCGCAGTGCGGCGGCGAGGTCGTCGGCGAGTGCGGGAGTCGTTGGGATGCGGGTCGCCGGCGGGATCGGGGCCGGCGGAGGAGCGAGCGTCATAGCCCCATGTTTCCCACGCGCCGCACCAACAATGCCGGTCACGCCGAGGCACACACTGCACTTGCCCAAGTCGGATGTTTCGGGAGGAAAGTGGACGGCCCTGGCGCCAGCCGTCACGGTGCGTCACAATGTTGCTCCCGGGGGCGTTCCCCTGTTGTGCCCACGACAGCGCCAGCCAGTTGCGAGGAGTTCGGTGCCCAAGCTCATCCTGCGGCTCGAGCCCCTGGCGTCCAATGACGCCGCGGTGCCGTCGCGGCATGTGGTCGACCTCGGCGAGAACGGCCGGGCGCCGGCGTCATCGACCCCGCTGGCCCGGTGGAGTGCTTCGGTCGCGGCCGCGCACGACCCCTGCCTGGTCATCGATGCCCAGGGCCAGGTGCTGAGCCTCTCCGTCAGTGCAGCCGATCTGCTCGGCTGCAGTGACGGGGGAGTCATCGGCCGCCGGCTGCTCGACGTCGTCGAGCTCGTCGACTTCGACTCGGGGCATCCCCGCCCCGACTACGCCAATCGCATCGCGCCGCTAGCTGTGCTGCACCAGAGCAATGGCCTGATGCGCAGCCTGCTGCGGGTCCGCCGTCGCGACGGGAGCCAGCTGACGATCGACACGTCGTCGGCGCCGCTGCACGACGTACGCGGCGAGATCATCGGCTCGCTGTCGTTCCTCGCCGCCGTCCGCGGCTGACAGTTCTGTTCTAGCCGCGCGCGGCCTCGACGGCGGTCACCACTGCCATCGCGGCGAAGAGCACTGCTGCGACTCGGCGCACCCAGACGAGCGGTACGACGCGGACGAGCGTTCGGCCGCCGGCCACACCCAGCGCCGCGACGAGTGCGAGCGCGGCCCACGCGCCGACGAAGACGGCGATGGGGTCGCCGTACTTCGCTGCGAAGTTCGCGGTGAGGATCTGCGAGAGGTCGCCCCACTCCGCTGCGAACAGCACGAGGAAGCTCGTCATCAGCTCGCGCCGGAACGTCGGGCGGCGCGGCTCGTCGCCGAGCTCGGCCTCGAACTCCCGCTCCTCCTCGGTGATGTCCTCACCTCCGCGGAGCATCAGCACGGCGCCGACGGCGAACAGCGCCGCCGTCACCGCATGCACCAACCTCGACGGCAGCAGCGAGACCGCGCCGCCCGCCGCGACCGCCACTGCCGTCTGAACAGCGAAGCCGAGTACGACGCCCAGCCAGACCGGCATTGGCTGGAATCTCGTCGACAGCACGATCGTCGCGACCATGGTCTTGTCCGGCAGCTCGGCCGGCAGGATCAGCGCGAAGACAGTCAGCGCGACGGTGATGGACACGCGTCAGGCGAGTGCGGCTTCGGCGGCGGCCACCGCCGCGGCCAGCACCGACTTGGCAGGTTGGTCGAGGGTGCGGGCTGCCGTCGCGACGTCTTCCCATTCGGGCGTCACGTTGACGACGACGCCGTCGTGGCGGGCGACCTTGACCCGCACCGGCTGACCGGCGACGTCGACCGTGACCCACTGCCGGTCCAGCCCGTGCTTGTCCACGGGTGACTGGCGGACGCCGATCGTCGAGCTTTCCCGGAAGAGCACGGCGCGCACCGCAGCGACCGCTTCGGCGGGCGCGAGGGCGCCCACGGTGTGCGCGGGTCGGCCCTTCTTCATCAGTATCGGCGTGAGCCAGGCGTCGGCGGCACCTGCCGCGAGCAGGGCGTCGATGACCAGGGGCCACAGCCGCGGATCCATGTCGTCGACGTTGGCCTCGAGCAGCACCCAGCTGTCCGCGGCCGGCGCGTTCACCGGTTCGCCTACCACCAGCCGCAGGACGTTTGCATGACCCTCCGGGTCGGCGCTGCCGGCGCCGACGCCCACGGCGGACACCCGCATCTCCGGCATCGTGCGCGACGAACCGGCGAGCTCCGCGAGCAGGGCAACGCCGGTCGGCGTGGCCAGCTCGAGATCGACCGGGCCGCCGACGGCCGCGAGCGAGCTGCCCTCGAGCAGCTCGACCACCGCCGGCGTCGGGACCGGCAACCGCCCGTGCCGCGTCTCGACCTGCCCGGCCCCCAGCGCGACCGTCGACACGAAAAGCTCGTCGAGAGCAAGGGCATGCAGACCGAGACACGCGCCCACCACGTCGACGATCGCGTCGACTGCGCCGACCTCGTGGAACGCGACCTCATCGCGAGTGGTTGCGTGCACCGCAGCCTCGGCGTCGGCGAGTCTGGTGAAGACAGCGGCTGCGCGGCGGCGTACGACGTCGGGCACCTGCAGCCGGTCGATGATCGCGAGGACGTCGGCCAGGAATCGGTGCGGCGGGGCGTTGGGCGCCGTCACGTCGATGTGTACCGCGTCGATCCCGCCGCGGCGAACCCGCTGTCGACTGATGCCGGCCCCGACGTCCGGCAGCCCGGCGAGCACACCGTCGAGCTGCCCGAGTGCGCCGAGGTCGTCCAGGGCGCCGAGCAGCATGTTGCCGCTCACGCCCATCGAGCAGTCGAGCCAGCCGATCGTCACGGTCGGGCGCTTCGCCGGGCGACGCGCGCCGCGAAGACTCCGGCGCCGAACCCGTTGTCGATGTTGACGACGGTCACGCCGG
>JAFAQI010000154.1 GCA_019246495.1 Frankiales bacterium
AACGGCGTCTGGACGCGCAACCCGGAAGCCGCGCGGATGTCGACGCTGCAGGACTACGTCGCCGACCCGGAGGTGCGCCGCCGCGCCTGGCAGTCTCGCCGAGCGCATCCGGCGTGGTCGGCCGAGCCCAACGCCGGGCATCGCGCACTCGTCGAGCTCGAGAAGACCGGCCGGCTGTTCGCTCTGGTCACCCAGAACATCGACGAGCTGCATCAACGCGCGGGCTCGAGCCGGACGACCGTCATCGAGATCCACGGGACGATCCACTGGGCGGAGTGCCTGACCTGCGGCATCCGTACGCCGATGACCGACGAGCTGGCTCGCGTCGACGCCGGCGAGGAAGACCCGCCGTGCGCGCAGTGCGGCGGCATCCTCAAGTCCGCGACGATCTCATTCGGGCAGCCGCTCGATCCCGACGTCCTGGATGCGGCCGCGCGCGCCGCCGGCACCTGCGACCTGTTCCTCGCTGTCGGCACGTCGCTGACCGTGCAGCCGGCCGCCGGGTTGTGTGAGCTGGCGGCCGCCAACGGTGCGCGGCTCGTCATCATCAACGCCCAGCCCACGCCGTACGACGACCTGGCCGACGCCGTGCTGCGCGAGCCGATCGGTGAGATCCTTCCCTCGCTCGTGACCGCTGCAGTGGAGGGCGACTCGTCATGAAAGTGCCGCTTCTCGTCAACGACTTCCTCGATCGCGGCGAGACGGTGTTCGCCGAGCGCGTCGCCGTCGTGGACGAGCCGGACTGTGCCGACAACTTGGGTTCGGTGACCTACGCCGAGCTCGCGCGTCGGGTCCGGGCGTTGCAGGCCGGGCTCGACGAGCTGGGTGTCGATCCGGGGGAGCGGGTCGCGGTCGTGTCACCCAACGCGGCGCGCCTGCTCGAGCTGTTCTACGCCGTGCCGGGCTCGGGTCGGGTGCTGGTGCCGATCAACTTCCGGCTGCGGTCGGAGGAGGTCGAATACATCGTCGAGCACTCCGGCGCATCGGTGCTACTCGTCGACCCGACGCTCGACGACGACCTCGGAACCGTGACGGCCAAGCACCGGCTGCTGCTCGGCGAGCAGTCGGACGAGGCGCTGCTGCGCTTCGTCCGCGAGCCGCAGCGGTGGGCTGGCGCCGACGAGGACGCGACCGCGACCATCAACTACACGAGCGGGACGACCGCGCGTCCGAAGGGCGTCCAGATCACGCATCGAAACATCTGGGTGAACTCCACCACGTTCGGCTGGCACGCCGGCGTCGGCGACCGCGACGTCTATCTGCATACGCTTCCGATGTTCCACGCCAACGGTTGGGGGATGCTCTACACCGCGTGTGCGATGGGGGTGCCGCAGATCGTGCTGCGCAAGGTCGACGGCCCGGAGATCTTGCGCCGCGTCGACCGGCACGGCGTGACGTTCATGTGCGCGGCGCCAGCTGTCGTCAACGCGGTGCTCGATGCCGGCAAGGAGCATGACGGACCGATCCCCGGTGCCGGCCGCGCGACTCGGGTCATCTGCGCCGGTGCGCCGCCGCCGTCCAAGACGATCGAGCGGATCGAGTCCGAGCTCGGCTGGGAGTTCATTCAGATCTACGGGCTCACGGAGACCTCGCCGTTCCTCACGATGAACCGGCGCAAGAAGGAGTGGGACGACCTCCCGCTCGCCGACGCGGCACAGAAGCTCGTCCGTGCGGGTGCGCCGGCGATCGGCGTGCGGCTTGCGATCAGCGATGCCGGCGAGGTGCTTGCGCGCAGCAACGTCGTCCTCGAGGGCTACTGGCAGCAGCCCGATGCAACAGCCGACGCGTTGGACGGCGGCTGGTTCCACACCGGTGACGGCGGATCGCTCGACGACGAGGGTTACCTCACGATCTCCGACCGCAAGAAGGACGTCATCATCACCGGCGGCGAGAACGTTTCGTCGATCGAGGTGGAGGACTGCCTCTACTCACTCGAGGGTGTCGCCGAGTGCGCGGTGATCGGCGTACCGGATGAGAAGTGGGGCGAGACCATCAAGGCCGTCGTCGTTCCGGCGCCCGGTGCTTCGCTCGACGAGGCCACGGTCATCGCGCACTGCAAGAAGCGGATGGCCGGCTACAAGTCACCCACGTCCGTCGACTTCGTCGAAGCGATCCCGCGGACGGCGACCGGCAAGGTGCAGAAGTTCAAGCTGCGCGAGCCGTTCTGGGCCGGCCGGGACCGCCAGGTCAACTGACCCCGACTTGTCAGAACCTGCGGCGGTTATAGGCGCCCCAGGTTCTGACAAGTCGCGTCAGCTTTCGCGGCGGCGCAGGCGCGCGACGTAGAGACCGGTCAGCAGCAGGAGCAGGCCCGCGATCGGCACGCCGATGTCGAGACCTGTGTCCGACAGCGTGCGGCCGGACCCGCTGCCTTGCGTCGAGCCGTGCCGCCCGGACGAGTGGTGGCGCGGGCACCACGGGTTGGTGGGCACGCCCTTGCACGGGTCGGGCATGGTCTGCTCGTGCGGCAGCGGCTTCAGCCGCACCTTGGTGGTCTGCGGATACTGCGCCGGGACGCCCGGGGGAGGTGCGCAGTTGAACAGCAGCTGCGAGTCGCAGGACACCTCGGCGGTCAGTACGGCGACCTCGGCCGGGTCGGGATAGACCGGCTGCCCGCAGGTGCTGTTGGTCGCGCCCAGCGTCGTCGGGAACATCGAGAGCGGGCCAGCGGTGTCCTTGTTGTTGTGCCAGCAGTTGCCGGGAGCGCTGGGATCCTCCGGCGGAACATGCGAGATATCGGCGATGTCGCCGTTCGTCGGGTTGCCGTAGCCACCGTTGTGCGCGAACGAGTTGTGCGCGATCTCGTTGCCCCAGTCGCTGAAATAACACGGCACGGTCCCGGTCTGGCCGAGGATCAGACCCGACACGGCGGTGTTGGGAGCGCCGCCCTGGCAGTGCTGGCCGATGTCCGACGGCGGCACCTCGGTGTCCGGGTAGGGCGTCGTCAGGATGCCCCACGCCTTGTTGTTGGTGACGCGGTTGTGCAGGAGCGTGTCGTTACGCCCGCCGGCGATCACCATGCCCGTGCCGACCGGTCCGGCCGCTGCGGAACCCGCCTCCGGCACGTTGGGGTTGTTGTTGTCGTGCACGTAGTTGTTGCGCCAGATCTCACACGAGCCATTGCCCGACGGGCAGGCGCCGTCTTGTGGCGAGGGCGAGTCGTCGTTGTTCTGCGAGTTGCTGACGATGCCGGTCGCGTTGTCGTCCCACTCACCGTTCTGGATGATCAGGTGCCCGCCGGAGTTGGTCCCGGAGTAACCGAGTGCACTGTTCTCGGCGTGCGGCCGGTCGAGCACGACGCCGCAGTCCGCGCACGCGCCGATGTAGTAGGCCGCGTCGTTCATGTTGCTGGCATAGGTGCGGGTGATCAGAGCCGGCCCGCGCGCGTTGGACACGAAGATGCCGTACGTCGCCTGCGGGTCGTTCGCGTTGAAGTAGGTCGTCGTCGCAGACAAGTAGCTGCCGCTGTAGGGACCCATCCCGACCTTGCCGGATCCGTCGCCGCCGTTCCACCAGATCTGGTTGCCTTGACCGAGAAAGTTGCACGCCGTGAGGTTGTCGATGGAGACGCCATCGACCTTCGACGCCACGATGCCGGAGCGGCCGACGTGCTTGCCCTTGTAGAGCGGGCCGAAGTCCTGGTCCGCCCGGTGGTTGGAGCACTGCGGTGATCCCGGCTTGGTGCCGTCCACGACCACGGAGTTGCGGTTCATCCCGCGCAGGTGCAGGTGCGGAACCTTGATTGTCACGCCCCAGCCGGGCTCGCCGCCGCTCGGCTTCCACGTCGTGTAGTCGCCGCGCTCCTTCCAGTCACCCGGCCCGACGAGGACCCAGTCGCCCGGGTGTGCCGCGTCGACCGCCGCCTGGATCGACGGATACGTGCCCCGGACGCCGTGCCACGTGCCCACCCGCAGCACCCGCACGGTCCGTGCCTGTGTCGGTGCGGCCGACACGATCATCGCGGCCGAGACGCCGAGGACACAGCCAGCTGTCAGCATGCGCGACGGACGCATGATCACCTCCGAGACCGGTGCCTCGCACCGTACTCGGCAGGCTCAGCGTCCCTAGACTGGATCGGTGCCCACGCTTCCGCACTACCCGTTCACCCTGCACACGCTGGACAACGGGCTGCGGCTTGTCGTGAGCGAGGACCATCTGGCCCCGGTCGTCGCCGTCAACGTCTGGTACGACGTGGGCTCCCGCCACGAGACGCCCGGCCGGACAGGGTTCGCGCACCTCTTTGAGCACCTGATGTTCCAGGGCTCACGCAATGTCGGGCGCAACGACCACTTCGGTCTGATCTCCGCGGCTGGCGGCACGCTCAACGGCACGACGTGGTGCGACCGGACCAACTACTACGAGACCGTGCCGGCGCATCACCTCGAGACCGCGCTGTGGCTCGAGGCCGATCGAATGGGCGGCTTGCTCGACGCGCTCGACCAGCAGAACCTCGACAACCAGCGCGAGGTCGTCAAGAACGAGAAGCGGCAGACCCGCGACAACCAGCCTTACGGGCGGTGGCTCGAGCTGCTGCACGAGCACGGCTTTCCGCAGGGGCATCCCTACCAGCACTCGACGATCGGTTCGATGGCCGACCTGGATGCCGCATCGCTCGAGGACGCGCGGGCGTTCTATGCGACCTGGTATGCGCCGGACAACGCAGTGCTGTCCGTCGTCGGTGACGTCGACCCGGCGGCAGTGCTCGACGCGGCGCAGCGCTACTTCGGCGGCATCCCCGCCAAGGGATCGTTTCCGGAGCCGCCGCCGAGCGATGCGCCGCCGGTCATCGGTACGGAGGTCCGGATGCACGTGCCGGACCGGGTGCCGTTGCCGCGCACGTTCATCGGCTACCGCTGCCCGCCGTTCGGCACTCCGGACTTCGACGCGGTCGAGATGTTGTCGACCGTTCTCGGTGGCGGTCGCGGAAGCCGGCTCTACAAGGCGCTGGTCCTCGACCGGCCGCTGCTTCAGCCACCGGACGGCAACGTGCTCTCCGCGTGGCCGTTTGTGGGCGGTGCGTCCTTGCTGATCGCCGACCTGCCGGCCCGCGAAGGCGTCGACCCCGCGGAGCTCGAGGCGGCGTACCACGAGGTCGCTGCGTCGATCGCCGAGGGCGTCACCGAAGCGGAGCTCGAACGCGCCCGCGCGTTGGTGACGAGCGACTGGCTGCACCATCTCGCGACCGTCGAGGGGCGGGCCGACACGTTCAGCCAGTTCACCACGCTCTTCGACGACCCCGGCCTGGTGAACGACATGCTGCCGCGGGTGCTGGCGGTCACCGCGGACGACGTCATGCGCGTCGCCCGCGAGGTGGTCCGCGAGGACAACCGGGTGGTGCTCGTGTTCGAGCCGGAGCCGGCCCTCGACGACGAGGCGGCGGCGTGAGCCAGGCTTCCGCGGCCCGGCTCGTCGCCGAACGGCCGGTCCCGACCGATCCGCGTCCGTGGAGCTTCCCGTCCTTCGACCGGTACGACGTTGCAGGCAGTCGCGTCGTCGCGGCACACCTGCCGGGCAAGCCGCTCGCAGTCGTGTCCCTGGTCGTCGACGCGGGTGCGATCGCTGAGCCGCGCGGCAAGGAAGGCGTTGCGCTGCTGCTCGCGGCGACGCTGGCCGAGGGGACTCGCGACCGTGATGCCTATTCGCTTGCCGTCGCCGCGGAGCGACTGGGCGCGAGCTGGCGGGCGGACGTCGATTGGGAGTCGTTGCGTTGCGGTTTCGAGGTGCCGGTCGGTGATGTGCGTGCGGCGACTGAGCTGCTCGCCGAGACCGTGCGCGATGCGGCGCTCGCCGACGACGCGATCGAACGGGTCCGGTCGGAGCGGCTCGACGACCTGAGCATCGACATGAGCCAGCCCGGCGCCAGGGCATCCATGGAGTTCGCGAAGCAGTTGTTCGCCGAGGACAGCCGCTACTCGCGTCCGGATGGCGGCGTCGTCGACACCGTCGCCGGCCTGACGCCGGACGACGTGCGGGCGTTCCATGCCGGGCGCGTGGGTCCGGCCGGCGCGACGCTCGTTGTCGCCGGTGACCTCACGGACGTTGACGTCCGGGAGCTGGGTCGGATCGTCTTCGAGGGCTGGTCCGGCGCGGAGTCGTCGCCGGTGTCAACGACAGCGACCGCGCATCCGGCGGGCAGCCGCGTCGTGCTCGTCGACCGGCCTGGCTCAGTGCAGTCGATGCTCTACGTCGGCCACGAGGCGCCGGCTCGTCGTACGCCGGACTACGTCGCGATGACGACGATGGCGCTCGCGCTCGGCGGGATGTTCAACTCCCGGCTCAACTACCGGCTGCGCGAGGACAAGGGCTACACCTACGGCGCGTTCGGTGGCTTCGACTGCCGCCGCGACGGCGGTGTCTTCGTCGCCCGCGCGGCGGTGCAGTCGGAGGTCACCGCACCGGCGCTGACGACGTTGGTCAACGAGCTCACCTTGATGCGCGAAGCCGGACTGACCGCGGACGAGCTCGAGCACGCGCGCAACTATCGCGCCGGCATTTTTCCGATCAACTTCGCCGGACCGGGTGCGGTCGCGTCCGGGCTGGGCGACCTCGTCGTACACGGTCATCCCGACGACCACTTCGACCGGCTGCGCGCCGACATCCTGGCGGTCGGTCTCGACGCGGTGAACCAGGCTGCGGCCGACCGGCTGCACACGGACCGGCTGCTGTGTGTCGTCGTCGGCGACGCGGCGTCGATCGGTGACGAGCTGCGGGCGACTGGCATCGGCTCGGTCGAGGTCGTCAACGACGGGGGGTGAGTCCGTGACGACGAGCAGCGCGCGGATGCCCATCCGTCGTACGCCGGTCTCGTGGTCGTTCCCCTCACGGATGCGTCAGCTCGGCCGCTTCGTCTGCCGCTACCCGGAAGCGCTCACCGCGGTGTTGTGCGGGCTCGATCTCGCGTTCGGTCAACGCGGGCCGGACCTTCCGGCGCAGGTCTACCGGATCATGCTGTTCCGCCACCACGGATTCGTCGCCTTTGACAGCCACTGGTACGCCGGACATCCGCTGCCTGGTTACTCGCTGATCTTTCCGCCGATCGCATCGCTCGTCGGCGCGCGGTTGCTCGGCGCGTTGTCGTGCATCGCGTCGACCGCGTTGTTCACCCGGCTGCTGCGCGGCAAGGAGCGCACCGGTCACGACGTCGCAGTCGTGTGGTTCGCCGCCGTGTGCGTTGTCGACCTGCTGGTCGGTCGGTTGCCGTTCGCGTTGGGGCTAGCGTTCGGTCTGGCGGCGATGGTCGCCGCGCGTGGCCGGCGCTGGTGGTGGACTGCGTTGCTCGCGGCCGCCTGCGCAGCCGCGAGTCCGCTGTCCGGCGCTTTTCTCTTGCTAGCCGCGACTGCCATGCTGCCGGACCTCGGGTTTCGTCGTACGGCTCCGTTCGGCACAGCGGCGGTCGGCATCGCGGCGGCGGCGCTGTTCGGCGAGGGCGGCTGGTTTCCGTTCCCGGTCGGCACGCTTATCCCGGTGCTGCTGGTGTCGTTCGGCCTGCTCGTCGTTCTGCCGCGCGGTCCGTCTGCGTTGCGGCGCGGGCTGTGGCTCTATGGCCTGTCGTCGTTGGCGCTGTTCACGTTTCACAACCCGATCGGCGGCAACATGGCGCGGCTCGGAGCCGTGTTTGCCGGGCCGGTGATCGCATATGAGCTGTTGCGGATCGGCCGCGCCAAGCTGCTCGCGGTCGCGTCGATTCCATTGCTGCTCTGGCAGTTCGCACCGCTGCCCGCGGCGATCGCTGCCGGTCCCGGCAACCCGTCGTCGCACCAGTCCTACTACCGCGGCCTGCTGCATTACCTCGCGGCGCACGGCGCGGCGACGAGCCGGCTCGAGGTTCCGCTGACCGATGCGCGGTGGGAGTCGGCCTATCTCGCGCCGCACGTCTCGTTGGCGCGCGGCTGGGAACGGCAGGTCGATCTCGGACGCAACGATGTGCTCTACGTGACGCCGCTGACGGCTGCGGCGTACCACTCCTGGCTGCTCGACAATGGCGTGCGTTGGGTGGCTCTGCCCGACGTCCGGCTCGATCAGACGGAGACCGGCGAGAAGGCACTGCTGAGCGGGAGGACTCCGTCGTACCTGCGGCTGGTCTGGACGGACGAACACTGGAAGCTGTGGGAGGTGCGGGACGCGCGGCCGCTGTTGACGGGACCGGCGAGGCTCGTGCGCCTGGGTGTCTCGCAGATCCGGCTCGAGGGGTACGACGCCGGCAGCGTCGAGCTGCTTGTGCGGTGGACGCGGTTCTGGCGAGTGACCGCCGGATCGGCGTGCGTGTTGCCGAGCCCGGACGGCTGGACATCGGTGCTGCTAGCCCGGCCTGGACCGGTGACGCTCACTGCGAACGTCGGCTTCGAGGCACTTGCGGGCGAGGGTGAGAACGGCTCCTGCTCACCCGACGCGCAATCCCTGCTCCCCACGAACCCCTGACCCCTCTTCCCGGGTGATCATGGCGAAGCGACGGTCGTCAGCGCCTGTGTAAGCGAACGTGATCATCTCGCGGATTTTCAACAACGTTCCACGCTCAGCGAGCGACGACGTTGATCACGTTCGCTCGTACCTCGGGAGACGTAGCCGGGGAACCGGACCAAGATCCACGTTGTGGGGCTACGCGAGCGTCTGAACCGCCTTGACACAGAGGTCCTCGGACCGCCTGATGCGGCCGAGCAGCATTTAGCGCGGTTCCCGGAGGAGGCCGCTCGCCGTCACATCAGGATCGGCGTCATCTGGCTGATCGGGGATCTGGTTCTTGCGGCTGCCACGTCGAACTTGTACCTGATCTTTGTCGCGCCAATCTGGCTGATCATCGGACTGGCGAGACTGCGCACCGCCAGAGCGCAGCCAGGTTCGCGCCGCGACTGACAGGTGCGGCTCTCGAGCGGGCGATCTGCCGTTACGGCGCGTGGGGCTCCACGAGGGTCT
Source organism: Frankiales bacterium (assembly GCA_019246495.1). Taxonomy (GTDB): domain Bacteria; phylum Actinomycetota; class Actinomycetes; order JAFAQI01; family JAFAQI01; genus JAFAQI01. Next base: position 8,911 of record JAFAQI010000154.1, read on the forward strand.
CGGCGCCGACGAAGCTGACGCCGGGCACCTGGTGAATCAGCGCCCGCGGGTTGATCAACGTCTGGAGCGCCAGCCCTGGCATCTGCCGGAGATCGCGCTCCAAAGACGCTGGGAGTGGATCACCCCCAGGAGGCGTGGTCTCCATCGCGGCGTACACCGAGCAGGCTGCATCTGAGACGGCCCTGGGGTCGTCGAGCGTCACGTTGAGAACTACCCGCACCTGCACCTGCTTCGCCATGAGCAGAGTGTCGCAGCGACTGACATCGGTGCCGAGGAAGTGCTGTTACTCGACTGATCAGCGACGCACGGGGTAGCGGAGGTGAAGCGCGCGGGCGCCTTGAATAACGAGTGGGTCCTCAAGCATGACGTGGCCTCCGACGAGCTCACCGAAGTAGCGGATGCCGCTGCCGAACAACACCGGGACCTGGGTGATGCACAGCTCGTCGACGAGGCCGAGGTTCAGCGCCTGTTGGATGATGTCGGCACTGGCGATGGTGACGAACTTTTCGCCGGCGATCTGCTTTGCCGTCGCGATCGCCTCGTCAACGCTGCCCGTGAAGCGTGTTCGTGGAAACCGTTCCTCGGCCCCCTCGGGCGGGGCACGGTGGGTCACCATAACGACGGGCGCGCCGACGGGGTGGTTGTCAATCCAGCCGTCGGTCTGGTCGAACAGGCGACGGCCGGCGACGACCGCGCCGCAACCCGACATGAGTTCCTGCAGCATCGGGGCACTTGCAGCGTCGACCGAGAAGTTCATATTCGCTTGCGCGCTTGGTACCACGACGTCGCCGCCCCAGTACCAATCGAACAGCTCCGCTGGGTTGTCGTCGGTCTGAGCGACGAACCCGTCCAACGACATGCACATATGCGTCAGCACCTTGGCCATACCTCTAAGACTGAGGCAGCCCCGCTAACTCATCGGTCTTCGGGATGGCTAGGTGCGGGCGGGTGGTTTCCACTGTTTGCGCCACCACCGGCTGGGTGTGGTGCGCGTACGCCGAACCGAGGCAAGACGTTCGCGGCGCAGCTCCTGCTCCGCGATGTCGTCGAGCGGCTCGAGGTCGCCGACGACGCGGCTGAGCAGCCAGTCGGCGAGCGCCGGGTTGCGTGCCAGAGCCGGTCCGTGCATGTAGGTCGCGACGACACTTCCTTGCACCGCGCCGTCGGCACCGTCGCCGTTGCCGACCCCGAACCGCACATGTCCGAGCGGCGTCGCCGCTGGACCTAGCAGCGTCCGGCCGCCGTGGTTCTCGTATCCGGTGAGCGGGCCCGGTAGCCGCGGATCGGCCGGTGTCGAAAGCAGCTCGCCGACCGC
>JAFAQI010000438.1 GCA_019246495.1 Frankiales bacterium
GCTGAACAGCACCAGCAGCAGCATCAGGCCGAGCGGGAACGCCAGCACCCAGGCCATCCTGGTCAGGCCTCCGGCTGCGGCTCGTCGCCGCCGCCACACGAACATGCCGATCACCAGCGCGAGGAACAGCTCGCCGCTCAGCAGGACCCCGAAAGCGGAGCCGGAGTCCCCGGCCAGTCCTAACGAGGGGTTCGGCGGTGGCACGGAGGGGTCCGCCGCCACGGGGGCGCCGACGAGCCTGGCCTGGACGACGAGCGAGCGCGTGGGAAACCAGGACGGCGCCGATGTCACCAGCGTGAGCCGTCCCTCTGGCGCACTCGTGATCGGGTCAGGTGCTCCCGGCGAGAGCTCGGAGACGCTCGTGACGTCGTAGGTGAACCGACCCAGCGCGGCGACGAGCTGGATGCTGTCCCCCGCGCGCAGCGAGGACAAGCGCGCGAAGGGCGCACCGAACGTGGCCCGCCGTCCCATGATCACCGTGTCCCCGCCGGTGCCGGGCGGTGCCGACCCCACCATCAGCCCCGGGCCCTTCTCCAGGTCGGCCGATGACGTCCCCTCGACGACGAGCGCATGCAGTCCGATGCTCGGTGCCTCGACCACGGCAACCGGCTGCCCTTGCGCGGGGAGACGTCCGCCGAATGCGTCGAGACCGGCCCGGCCGGCGAGCTGCGCAGCGAGCTGGTGCTGGCTCCGTCGCTCGATGACGCCACTGACGCCGACCAGGTACGCAGCGAAGAGCCCCACCACCAACGCAAGTCCTGCCAGCACATTGGCGGCGACCACAAGCCGACTCGTGGGTCGTTGCGGCGCGGTCGCAGGGGCTGGGGCCGGCTGCGCGGGGACGCGCGGGGACACCGCCGGGTGCTGACCGCTCCGGCGACCTTGCCGGGTTCGCAATAGCGAGGTCATCGACGCGCTCCTGGAGCCGCGGAGTGTCGGCCGTATCGCTCCCAGGCACGCAAGCCGCCGGACGCGGCAGCGGCAAGAAGCCCTAGGACGGCAAGAAGGGGAACCGCCCATCGAGCCGCGGCGGACGTGAGGGCAGCGCTCGCCGCCTGAGGCGCCGCGGACGTTGCGACGACCGGTGGCTGCCCTGTCACGGGGCTGGGCTTCCCGACCGCGCCACCGGGGAGGCCACCCGGCGTCCCCGCGCTGGGGGTGCCGGCCCCGGTTTGCTGGCCCGAGGTGTGGTGTCCGCCGCCGGCATTGCCATGTCGGCCACCGCCGGTAGGTGCAGGCGGATCGGCCGGCACGTCGGCCCGGACGGCAGCCACTGCCGACTGCTCGAGCGCGTTGGGCAGGGGGACGTAGCCACCCGGCAGGGTGCTCACCGGGACGCGCGCGAGCAGATCGGTGAGCAGGGTGCGGACGCCGACGTCGGCGGTTGCGGCGCCTGCCCCGGTGCGGACGACGGCGTAGACGACGGCCGGCATCGGGTAGGCGCCGTCCACCGCGCGAGCGTGCTCCGGCGACAGGACCCCACCGTGGACATGGGCCGCGGCGAGCGCCTTACCGATCGACAGGGCTGTGGGACGCACGAACTGACCGGCGGCGTTCTGTAGGGCCGCGGGAGCGAAGCCGAAGAACGCGGCCTGCGACCAGTCCATGGGCGCGACGCCGAGAACGGGGTTGCTCTCCGCTGCCGGCGGCGGTGCGAAGGCTCGCAGGAACTTCGCCTGCTGCGCCGGATCGCTCAACAGCGCGAAGTTCGTCGCGCTGGGCGAGGTGATCGACGGGAGCTGGTCCGACGCAGTGCAGCTCTTGATCGGCCAGTTGTTCTCGTAGGTGCTCGTGGTCAGGGTCTGCCGCGCATCGTTGGTGTCGTCGATCTGCTTGCCCCCAACGCTGTAGGGCAGGGTGGGTGAGGAGCAGAGCCAGGCAAGCAGCTCATCGGTGACACCGGAGTGCTCGGACGGGTCGAAGGCGCCGTACTCCTGCGCCGAGACGAAACCGGATCGGGCATTGAGCAGGTCAAGGCCGGAACACGTCCCCGAGCCGTCCGGGCACGTCACGGAGTCGGATCCCGAGGGTGTCGAGTAGTTGTAGGTGACGAGTCCCGCCACCATGTTGGGAGTCAGCTGGTAGTCGTTGTCGCTGTAGATGATCTGGGCGCCGGACTGTTGCTGTTGTGAGGCCGACAGCGCGATGACGTCTGCGGTGGCGACGATCGGGATCGCGGTGAACGAATGCTTGGTACGCCGCAGGATTGCTTGGACGTCCCTTGCGGCGGGATCGGTCGTGAACAACACCTGAGCGTTGGCGCTCGCGAGTGCGCGCGCCGCGTCGTCGAGGTCGTTCGCAGTGTTGAGAGCGATCGCGGGCCGTTTGGTGGCACAGGCACCAGCAGCCAGCGCGGGGAGCAACGCCTGGACGCTGAAGTCACTCGAGGTGTTGACCAGGTCCGCATGCGGGCAGCCGCTTGATGTGGGCAGGAAGCGCAGCCCGACCACTGCTGTGGTCTCGGGGCTCGGGGTCTGGCTTCCCGACGAGCTGAGCGTTGCGTCGACGACCTCAATCGCGCAAGGGTTCGCACCGTTGTCGCAGTAGAACGGCTGGCTCGTCCCCGAGCGCCCCGGGATCTCGCCGGTAATGGGCTTGTTGCCGCCGCCCGGCGGGTCCACAGCGACGTTGACAGCGGCGGTGCCGGTGCCGTCCTCCGCGATCGGGATCTGCTGGGCCGGGAAGAGGAGCTGCGGAGTCGAGCTCAAGACGCAGACCGAGGGATGTGTGGCGGTCAACGGATGCTTGACCGAGCAGTAGTAGACCGTCACATCGTCCCCGGGCGTGAACCCGCGCAGAGAGACGGTCACCCACTGGTCAGCCCCCACCTCGCGGGCCGGCGTGACCGCGACAGTCGGGCAGCTGCCCGCGCACTTGGCCGGGATGGTGCCGCAGCCTGTTGCACCACTGCACGCCGCCGTTGCAGCACGCCCGGGAGAGGCCAAGCCGAGGAGCGCGACGGCCGCGACGACGACGAGGACGAGCGACGCCGCCAACCCGCGGTACACGCGACTCGTCATGACGGCCTGCTCCGACGTTCGCGGCGCGCTCGCTGGACGGCGTACGACGCTCCGCTCGCTATGCCGGCCGTGAGCAGCAGCGCAACGATCCCACCGGCAACCGAGTGCTCGGCGACCGAGCGCGCTGCGGCATGGAGATCGGCACCCACGAAGGACGAGCCCACCTGCGAGCCGACGCCGAGGCCACCGACCATCTGCTCACCCGGATAGAGGCCGCTGACGGACCGGCCATTGCCGCCGGCGACGGCCGACGTTCCGGTGGCGCCCGGAAGCGCGCCGGCGCCGGCCTGAGATGCACCGTTGTGGCCGGTCGCCGCAGCTGCTGCGCCGTGCCCTCCGCTCACGACGCCCGCACTCGAGAGGTGCCTGCCGCTGACCGAACGCGGGACGCGCGGTCCGCCACCGACAATTCTGGGCTCTCCCGGCAACGGGGTCTGCCCGTCGACGTACGGGTTCTTGCAGTTCTGCGCCGTCAGCGGCGGCGGCGGCGCAGCACCGGTGATGTGCGCGATGCCCCGCAGGTCCTCCTCCACCAGGTTCGGTGGCAACGGCGAATAGCCGAGCTGCCCCGCGGCCTGCTGCCCGGCACAGGCCAGGAAGTTGACGAACCGGCCGAGGACTTTGCCCTTGGCGGGGTCGATACGGCCCTTGGGCGAGAGTGGGACGACGAGGTAGCTGTAAGCCGACATCGGGTAGGCGCCGGCGAGCTTGTTCGCGTAGACGCCGGACAGCTTCTGCTCCAGGTCGGGGAGCAGCTCGGCCTTCTCCAGCGCGATCGCGTCCGCTTCCTGACTGGGCTGGACGAAGTGCCCGCTTGCGTTGCGCAGGAACGCGCAGGGTTCGTGATGGAGGATCGCGTAGGCGGTTTCGACGTAGGTGATCGACGAGGTCGTCGACCCCACGTAGTTCGACGAGTTGTCCGAGCCGCTCTGGC
>JAFAQI010000239.1 GCA_019246495.1 Frankiales bacterium
CTTGACCTGGTCGTTGGTCAGGCCGGGCCGGGCCGACAGCAGGTCCGCGACGGCTCCCGAGACCACCGCGGCGGCCTCCGACGTGCCGCTGCCGCGGAAGAAGCGGTCACCGACGCGAGCCCCCGGGAACTGCGTGTCCAGCGTGGAGCCGGGGTCGCGCAGCCCGACGATGTAGGACCCCGGGGCGAGCACGTCCGGGCGCCGGGTGGAGTTGCCGGCGTTGCTGTACGGCGCGACGAAGTCGTCGTCCGTCTTCACCGTGCCGGCCGGGTCTTCGGCGCCGACCGCGAGCAGGTAGGGGTCGCTCGCCGGGTCGGCCACCGTCTTTGCGCCGGCGTTGCCGACCGCAGCGACCACGACGATGCCGTGCCGCCAGGCAGCCTCCGCCGCATGTGCCAGCGGGTCGAGCACGTAGGACTGGAGGCTGTCCGTTCCGAGCGACAGGTTGATGACCCGGATGTTCATCCCGTTGTCGTTGGCGTGCTGGGTCACCCAGTCGATGCCCGCGATGAGCTGCGAGACGTCGACTGCTCCGTTGCTCGCACCGACCTTGACGCTCACGATCCGGGCATCCGGCGCGACACCCTGGAACCCGTCCGAGCTGCCGTCGTTGCCGGCGATGATGCTCGCGACCGCGGTCCCGTGACCGAACCCGTCGAGGAACGCGGTGTGCGGGTCCTGCGAGTCGAACGAGAGGTCCGGCCCGTAGACGACCTTGTTGGGCGCGCCGAGACCCTGCACGGGCGTCACGCCGCTGTCGATCACCGCGACGTCGACGCCCTTGCCGGTGGCGCCGTTCGCCCAGGCCTGCTGGGTGCCGATGACCTGCTCGACCGAGGACAGGTCGGGCAGGGTGGGCTTGCCGTCCGGCGAGACCGAGGGGTCCGCGAACCAGGGGTTGGCACCGACGCCGACGACGTGCAAGGGCGTCTGGTGCTCCGCGACGACGACGGCGCCCGACGCGGCGACCGTGACGGCGGCGATGCCCACCACGGAGTTCCAGGTGATGGCGCGGGCCACCGAGTTCCAGGTGATCGAACGAGCCGACATAAGAGGATTCCGTTCTCCGGACAGGACGCATTGGTCGTTGTCCTCAATGCATCGGTTTTCCGCCGTACGGAACGCATGACTAGGAGTAGTCAAATCGGCGTTGCGCCGCTTGCGGCGTCCGTTGCTCCGGGTGGAGCAGTGCGCGCGGAGGTCAGGGCGCCGGGCTTGGCAGGATGGCGCGATGACCTCACCTCCGCCAGACGCGCGGCGCAACCTGTTGGGTGAGCCGCCGGCGACGCTGCTTCCGGACGATTCGGAGGTCCGCGACGAACTGGATGGCGGAGATCCGGCCGAGGTCGCCGCGCGCCATCCCGCAGTGGCGGCCGGATGGGCTGCACTCGCCGATGCCGCCTTCGACCGCGGTGCCGTCGTCGAGTCCTACGCCTATGCACGTGTCGGCTATCACCGCGGTCTCGACGCGCTGCGCCGAAGCGGCTGGAAGGGTCACGGTCCGGTGCCCTGGTCGCACGAGCCCAACCGCGGCTTCCTGCGCTGCTTGCACGCATTGGGCCGGGCGGCTGCGGCGATCGGGGAGGACGACGAGGCGCAACGCTGCGCCGCCTTCCTGCATGACTGCGACCCGGAGGCGACCCGCGCGCTCGCATAGGCCGGGCCACGCGTCCCGTCCGGTAGCCTTTGTTCGCAAGAGGCTCCGCCGCTTGCCCACGCCACGTGGACCAGCAGCCGGAGCCTTCGACGTTGAAGGGAACGCCGTCATGCCGGCGATCGTCGTGCTCGGCGCCCAGTGGGGCGACGAGGGCAAAGGCAAGGCCACCGATCTGCTCGGCGACCGGGTCGACTACGTGGTCAAGTACAACGGCGGCAACAACGCCGGTCACACCATCGTCGTGGACGGCGAAAAATACGCGCTGCACCTGTTGCCGTCGGGGGTGTTGAGCCCAGGCGTCACACCCGTGATCGGTAACGGCGTGGTCATCGACCTGGGTGTGCTCTTCGACGAAATCGACGCGATCAACGCACGTGGTGTCGACACCTCACGACTCGTGGTCTCGGCCAACGCGCACGTCATCACGTCGTACCACACGACGATCGACAAGGTCGGCGAGCGATTCCTGGGCGACGCCAAGATCGGAACCACCGGCCGCGGCATCGGGCCGGCCTACGCCGACAAGATCTCGCGCATCGGCGTCCGGGTGCAGGACCTGTTCGACGAGAAGATCCTGCGGCAGAAGGTCGAAGGCGCGCTGGAGCAGAAGAACCAGGTGCTGGTGAAGGCCTACAACCGCAAGGCACTGTCCGCCGACGTCGTCGTCGACGAGCTGCTCGCGCAGGCGGAGCGGCTGCGTCCGATGGTCGCGGACACATCGCTGCTGCTCGCCGGCGCGCTCGACCAGGGCAAGGTCGTGTTGCTCGAGGGTGGCCAGGCGACGATGCTCGACGTCGACCACGGCACCTATCCGTTCGTGACGTCGTCCAACCCGACAGCCGGCGGTGCGTGCACGGGCTCGGGCATCCCGCCGACACGCATCGACCGGGTCGTCGCGATCGTCAAGGCCTACACGACGCGGGTGGGCTCCGGTCCGTTTCCGACCGAGCTGCTGGACGCGGACGGTGAACGGCTGCGCCAGCAGGGTGCGGAGTTCGGTACGACGACCGGACGGCCGCGACGGTGTGGCTGGTACGACGCAGTCATCGCGCGTTATGCGGCGCGCATCAACGGTGTCACCGACTTCGTGCTGACTAAGCTTGACGTGCTCACCGGTTTCGAGACGATTCCGGTCTGCGTCGGCTACCGCGTCGGCGACACGGTCTATGACGAGATGCCGATGACGCAGACCGACTTCCATCACGCCGAGCCGGTCTATGAGCAGCTGCCGGGCTGGGACGAGGACATCACCGGCGCCCGGTCGATCGAAGACCTGCCGAAGAACGCGCGGCGCTACGTCGAGGCGATCGAGGCGATGACGTCCGCGCCGATCTCCGTGATCGGCGTTGGACCGGGCCGCGCGGAGTCCATCGTCGTACGGCCCCTGACGTGACGGCCCGGTTCCCCGGCGGTCGCGCACTGGTCGGGTCGCACGTCCGGCTCGACCCGACCGTGGACGACGACGCGGACGGCATCTTCACCGCGCTCGACTCCGCCGAGGTGTGGGCGGCGGGTTACTCCGGCGGACCGGCAGCCCGGCCTGCTGATCCCGACGGCTGGCGGGACCGCATCCTGCAGGCGCGCGACGACGACCGCGTGATGTTCACGGTGCGGTTGCTCGACGACGGACGGATCGTCGGCACGTCGAGCCTCGGCGATGTCGACCTCACTCACGAGCGGGTGCATCTCGGCTGGACCGCCTATGCGCCGGACGTGTGGGCGACCGCGGTGAACCCGGAATGCAAGCTGCTGCTGATGTCGCACGCGTTCGAGGACTGCGGGTTCGGCCGCGTGAAGATCCAGACCGACCTGATCAACTCTCGGTCGCAGGCCGCGATCGCGAAGCTCGGCGCGGTGCGCGAGGGCGTGCTGCGCCGGCACATGCGCCGGGCGGACGGCACGTGGCGTGACACCGTCGTCTTCGCGGTGACGATCGACGACTGGCCGCAGGTGAGGTCAGGTCTGGAGCAACGGGTCGCCGGACTCGGTGATCTCCGGGTCGGCGATGCCCGCGGCAGCGTCCCGGCGTCGTGAAAGGCTGAGGACGTGCGGGTCCTGGTCATCGGCGGCGGCGGTCGGGAGCACGCGCTCTGCCTCGCGCTGGCCCGCGACTCCGCCGTCTCCGCGCTGTTCGCCAGTCCCGGCAACCCGGGCATCGCCGCGGTCGCGACGTGCCTGCCCGGCGCGGCCACCGGCGCCGCGCACGACTACGTCGACATCGCGCGCGAGGCCGCCGCGGATCTCGTCGTCATCGGGCCGGAAGCGCCGCTGGTCGCCGGTGCCGCGGACGCGCTGCGCGCGGCCGGGTTCGACGTCTTCGGGCCGAGCGCGGCCGCGGCCCGGATCGAGGGCAGCAAGGCGTTCGCCAAGGAGGTCATGGCGGCGGCGGGTGTGCCGACGGCCGGCTATTGGGACTGCACGACGCCGGA
>JAFAQI010000345.1 GCA_019246495.1 Frankiales bacterium
ACCGCCTTCCAGATGTCGTCGGCAGCGGTGTAGGTCAGTTCGTCACCGTCGACCAAGGGCGCGGTCAGGTCGACGTCGGACAGGGACGCGAGCGAACCGCCCTGCCGCTTCTCCAACCGCCGCACGCGGCGCAGGAGGTCGGCGATGATCTTGATGTCCGTGTCTGTGGCCCCTGGTCCTACCCGCGGCATGTCACGTCCCCAGGTCGTCGAGCGGGATGCCCATCGTCAACTTGACCCGCTCCGGCTCCCCGCCGGCCGCCGGGGTGACGTCGGTCTGCACGACCCGCTTGTGCTGCGCCGTGATCTGCAACAGCCCCGGACCTTGAATGTCGAACTTCACGACGTCGCCGCACGCGCACCATCCGAAGGGCAGCGTCACACCGGGCACGAACTCGACCCAGCGGTCATGCAGCGGAGGGTTCGACATCCGCCGGGCGTCCTTCGTCATCTGCACGAGGTCGACGTCGGCTGCACCGCTGCCGGAGAAGTCGAACACGTCCTCGAGCAGCGCGAAGCCGCTGTCGGTCGACCCGGTGTTCTGCTTCGTCACGACCTTGCCGGAGCCGTCCGTGCCGTGTGCCCGGTTCGCTGAGCGCTCCCAGTCGAGCACCCGGCCGTAGTCGTAGAGCAGGTGCTCGCGCAGCTCGAGGTCGTGGGTCTCGCCGAGCGACGGGGAACCGAGGGTCAATGTCCGGTCACACGTCTGCCGGTGTGCGCCCGGCCCGTAGTCCATCCGCCAGTCCAAGCCGGTGTCCGGGTCGGCGACGAGCGCGTTCTCGAACGCCTCGTCGATCTTGTGCCTGGCTGAGCCGTAGAACGAGTAGGACTTGGCGACTCCCGCCAAGCCGGCCGTGACGAAGAACCGGGGCAGCGCCGCGAGCAGGTCCGTTCCGGGTGACGCGTAGCCGTCCCCGGCCGTCGACACCTTCGACGTCATGTAGTCGACGAGGTCGCGCACGATGTCGAAGATGTCCTCCGACACGTAGACCTTGTCCTCTTCGATCGTCCGCTTCGTCAGCCACCAAGACGCCTCGCGGGCGGTCAGACTCCACCCGCCGCGCCTCGACCCGTCGAGGTTCGTAATCGGGCCGTTCCACACCGGCACGTCGTCACGCAGAACGCTGAGCTCGACAACCGACCCTTGGAACACGTCTTCGGCGGCGAAGTAAGCATCAGCCGGGAAGGACCCGGTGAGCTGGCCGATATTGTTGAGGCAGTAGGAGAACGACGAGATCGTAAGCGGCACCTCTGCGTGTGCGAGCCCAGTCGCCGCGTCAACCGCGAGCGCGCGGTAGTCAGCCACTGAGGAACCTCAGCGCGGCGGCCGCGGCGGCCTGGTAGGAACGCGCCGATCGCCCTTCCCCGTCAGCGTCCGCCAGGACCCCGGCGAGACGCTGCATGAGCGAGCCGTCCCACTCGACGTCTTCGGACTGGTGCAGACCCTCGTGGCCGAGCTCGAGCTTGCACCAGGTCTCCGCGATGGTTGGGTGAGCGGCCCAGCAGCCGACGTCCATCAGTTGCCGTACCAGGCGTCGCGGATCTGCACGGTGACATGACCGCCGCCGCTGTCACCCGTCAGAGCCCAGGACTCGGTCCCCGGCCCGATCGTGGAGGCGGTCAACGCGGCCGCGGCGGGATACTGGTTCGCCCCGGAGTTGTCGAGGATCGTGACACCCGTTGCAGATGAGGGGTTGAGGTTCACTGTCACCGAGTCGCCGGGCGCGATGACGAAGTCGGTGCCGTCGGAGTTCTTCAGCCGGATCCGGTTGCGGCCGGACGCGCCGGGTCCGTCGAGCTGCGGGTTCGTCAGCGGCCCGACGAACACAGCAACGATGGGTGTCGGGTAGTTGCCGGCGTTCGTGATGTTGGCGCTCGAGCCCCGGTTGATGCTCACCGACGTCAGGACGTCCGCGTTGTAGGAGCGGGGGTCGGAGGCTTCCATCGAGATCAGGAAGTCTCTGCGCGGGACCTTCTTCAGGTGCAGGTCCGGCTCGGTGATGCTGGGTGTTGCGGTGACACGGGCGGTGAGATAGCGCGCCTGGGCCCAGCCGCGGGCCTTGAACTTCAGCTGCTGGTAGCCCGCACCGACGGTGAAGGCACTGCGCAGGTCTGAGATGGCGGCCCACACGTCGTCGGGGTTGAGAGTGCGAAGCCAGCCTTCGATCTGGAACGCCCATGCGTCGAGGAATGGGTCGCCCGAGATCCCGCCGTCGTCCGACGGCAGCGGCGACATCGCGTCCCGGCGTGGTGGCCCGTCGGTGAGCATCGGCAGGGTCGTAGACTTGAAGGTGCCGTCGTTGATCCGTTTGCCGTTGAACTCGCAGAGCCCCGCGTAGGTGGGTGTCGTGGAGCCGGCGTCATAGGAGTAGGCCATCTCAGGAGGCCCTGACCATCGCGCCGCGCTTCTTCGCCTGCTTGTTCGTGTCGGTCGTGATGTTCAGGTTGCGGAGCTCTTGCGCGAACTCGTGCGCGAGCTTGCGCGGCAGCTTCTCGAGGTCGCGGTGGATCAGCGGGCCGTACTTGTCCTCGGTGGCCCGCTGGCTGATGCTGGCGGCATCAGCACCGATGCGCCGCAGGTCGCGGGTCGCGCGGCGCAGCTTCGATGGGTGCGCGAGCCACAGCCGCATCGTCGGGATTGCAGCTGGACCGAGCTGCTCGAACATGTCGAGCACCCGCGACGAGGCACCGGCGTTGTCCAGGCGAAAGTAGAGACGGGTGAACTGGTCCGCCAGCCGGACGTTGGCGTTCAGCTGCGCCTCGATGTTCGCTGCGCCCGTTGCGCCGAGGGAATCGGTGCCGGTCGCCGAGATCGACGAGAACGCCGAGAAGATCGTCTGCTTCTGCTGCGCCAGGTAGCTCTTGATGGACGACACGTCCGAGGTCATCTGCGACTTCGCGTGGTCGAAGGCAGCCTTCGTCGCGTTGGCCACGCCTTTGTCGACAACTGGGGAGAAGCCGTCCGACAGTGACTTGCCGAGCGCCTTGCCGTAGTTCTTGGCGTTGATCTTCGCCGGGGTGGACGGTGAGCCGGGTGTGACGGTGTTCCCGCCGACGCTGCCATCGAGGCCGAACCGTGCCGCCTTGCCCATCTGCGCGGCAATGACGCCGGCCTGGTCCGTGGCCACGCTCGCGTAAGCGCCGATCCCGTCGGCGATCGAGTAGTCGAGCAACGCGCCGATCTGCTCGCCGACCGACCCGACGCCGGACAGTGCGGCGCGGATCTGAGTGGGAAGGAAGCGCAGCGACTTGAGCAGCGCGTCAACGGCATTCTTGTTGCCGTAGACCTTGCTGGCGTTCGTCTCGATCGCTGTCGCGGCGGCGAGGGCCGCAGCCTGCACCTTCAGGTGCCCGACGTGTTGGGCACGCAGTGTCGAGATGTAGGACTCGGCCTGCGTGACCGCACCGCGGATCGCGTCCCGGTTGGCTAGGGCCGCGTCGGAGTTGCCGGCCAGTGCCCGGCCGCTCTGGCCGGCGGTCGTCGCCATGTTGTGGATCGCGTTCCGCAGGTCATCGGTGCCCTGCGACAGCGCCACCTGCCGGCCCTGCACCTTCGCCATCGCGTCGGCGAGGCCATGGAACGTGTGCGTAGCGGCGATGGCCGCTTTCGTCTGAGCGTTCAGCGCCTTGTAGTAGGCGAGCGCCGCGTCGGGACCGCCGAGCTGGTCGACCTTCTTCTGGAAGCCTGCGCCAAACTGCACGCTCGGCGTCGTGTGCTGGCCGCCGACCTGGAAGACGCCGGGGATGCCGAAGCCGTACTTCTTGAGGCTGTCCAGGGTCAGTTTGTAGACGGTGTAGCCGACGACGGGCAGGATCAGGGCTTTCGCGGTGTCCGAGTTGAACGCCTTGCTGATCTTGGTGCCGATCGACTCCTCTGCGGCCGCGCCTTCACGAGCGGTCGTTGAGGCAACTGGAGGGACGCCACCGCCGGGCAAGCCGTTGTTGACGACGAACACATACATCGGTTCCGCTGGGGACAGTCCCCGGGCACCCTCGACCGCTGAGATCGCACCGCCGGCGGCACCGGCCCGGCCGGCCAGCTGGAAGGCGCCGATGCCGCGTTGCGCCAGGCGGATCAGCTTGTACGCGGCTGCCAGCTTGATCAGATCTCCGACGAGCGGCTCGATCGTCTTGCGGTTCCGGTCGAAGAACTCGGCCGCGTGCTCGATGGGGGGCAGCACGTCGTGTTGCAGCACGTTGGCCAGGTCGACGAACGCCGGCAGAAGCGCGACGCCGATCTGCGACGCGGAGTTCTGCAGAGCCGCCCGCAACGCCTCTTGCTTGCCTGCGAAGGTCCCGGCGTACCGGGCCGCCGCGCCGCCATAGAGGGCTGCCAGCTGCTTCAGCGCCGCGGCCTGGGTAAGCAGATGACCGTTGGCGTCCTTCGTGGCAATGCCCAGCCGAGACAGCATCGCGACGTGCCCGGTCTCGACCCGCATCAGGATCTGCGTCGCCGATTCGAGGCTGATGTTCCGCCCGCGCGCGATGTTCGCGGCTAGCGCCTGATCTGCGATCGCCTTCGTCGTCGACTTCGTCGCGGTTTCCAGCGACGCGATCGACCCTTCGGTCTGCGCGTTCGTGAAGCCGAACTTCGCCATCCGGTCGTCAGCCGACTGCACCGCGCCGGACAAGTTGCTGAAGTTCCCGCCGATGTTCTTGGTGACCGTCTCGAGCCGGGAACGTGAGAGCTCGAACTGGTCGGCCATGTGCAACGCGAATCGGCCGGCCTCGGCGGCAAAGGTGCCGATGCCGAGGCCGGCCACGATTCGTGCCGTACGCCGTAGTGCGGTGTTGAACTCGCGGCCCATGATGGCGCCGCCGGTCGCTCCAGCTCGAGCAGCCGAAGAACGAACCTCCGACTCCGACAGGATCGGACGGAGGCGCACATAGGCCGACGCGAGGGGGGCCATCAGGCGAGCCTCAGCACGCGATCGCCCACATCCTCGTAGAGGGCGCGGTCGACCGCTGAGGCGTCTCCCTCGTCGTCAACCCACATCGCGTAGGCCACGTTCAACAGCCGCCGTAGTCCTATGCCACCGAGGAGTCGGTCGTCGTCCGGTCGGATCGCGCCTTGCGCGACGAGCCGCCCTTCGATCCGCGCGAAGTTGTCTTCGACGTACCACGCGAGCCGGACGACGACTTCGTAGGGTTTCCCGTGGTCTGCTCGAACAGCCCCCGTACGACAGCGGTGTATCCAGCTGCAGTGACGCGGTTCTCGTGCAGGCACGCCAGGAAGCGCTTTGCCTCGTCGGGCATGAAGCAGCCCTCGATGAAGCGCAGGTTCGCCGCGAGCCCTTCGGGTGATGCGTCGTCGACGCCTTCGTGCGCTGCCCTGGCGTGCTGGAGCAGCCCGGAGATGCTCGGTAGCCCCAGAAGGGTGAACGTCTCACCGAACAGCTTGAACGTGGGCCTGATCTCGCGAACTTTCGCCTCAGCCTCGCGGACTGCTGCGGTGAGGTCGCCGATGAACAGGTCGGGGTCGCCAGCCATCAGGCGCGAGCGGTGCCGGCGAGGTTGAACTCCCAGGCAGACGGCGATGCGTTCTCGAAGTGGAACGTGCAGGCGATGAGCGCCTTGGTCGCGCCCTTGCGGAACTCGGGCTCGATCGCACCCTGCTGGAACGCCTGGTAGGCGATGAGTCGGGCGGTGTGGTCGTTGGACTCCCAGCCGATCATCTGCCGGGTCTCCGTGCCGATGGCCGGCGGCACGACCTTGCTGTTGGTCGTGCCGGCGGAGCCCGTGACAGTGACGGTGGCGCCGTTGAGGGCGTTCTTGAGGTTGGTCGCGGTGAAGTGCGCGAGCGCAAAGTCGATCGACGCCTCGCGGCCGGTGACGACGTTCGACACCTCGTAGTAGGACTCGGCCACGTACATCTTCTCGACGGTGGCCGTGTCGTGGAACTGGGAGCCGTTCTCGGTCGGCCCGAGCTCGGTCCAGCCGGATACGGCGGACCAGTCGTCGGTGTAGACGCCGGCGGTCGGCACGAGCGACGGCAGCGCGGAGCCGAGGATGCCCGTCAGGAGAATGCCGGGGCCGCTCAGGATCTTGTTGAGGACTGCGACGGGGATCGGGGTGTTGGCCACGACAGACCTGCCTTTCGGGCGCTGCGCCCATGAGAGGTTGTGGAACGTCGCCGCGCTGCGCGGCGGGGGTCTAGCGGGTCGGTCCGAGCTCGAAGCTGGCGACGACGAGGTAGCGACTGACCCCGGAGGGGTCAGCGAGCTCGGTTGGGCCTGACTCGACCTCTGCTCCGAGGCAGAACACGCCGTCGGCGATCACCCCTGGGGTGAGGTTCCAGACGGCGTTGGCGAACGCGAGAGCGACGTTCGCGGCCTGCTGTTTCGTGGAGCCGTGCCCGATCGCGGTGATCCGGGCGTGGTCGACGCCAGGAGTGTCTTGGGTGCCACCTGCACGGGAGAGCAGGAGGTAGGCGGCCCCGGAGCGCAGCGGGGCGAGGGCCGCGCGGATGTTGAGTCCGGTCGCCCAGGCGCGAACAGCTGCTTCGGCGTCGACCGCGACGACGATGGTCACGCGGAGTCCAGCGCTCCGAGCAGAACGTCAAGGTGCGGCGGGTGGTTCGGCTGCGACGTGCCGAGGATCAAGAAGTGCCCTCGCGACTCACCGCCGTCGGCGGCTTTACCGAGACGCCACGACACGTCCTCGTAGGCGCCATGCTCGTCGGTGCCGGGCTCGTGATCCATCGCTCGAGCGACATGCTCGGCCAGGCCCTTCGGCTCGTGCCCGAGTGTCCTTACCCGCCGCGCCGCTTCCGCGGTAACTCGCTCCGCGCGTTCGCGGAGGTCGAGGCGGACCTCCTCGGAACGGAGGAACTCAGCGATGGCCGAATGGTCGATGATGACGTCGGTCATTCGTCGGATTCCTGCGCAGCTTCCTTCGCCGCCTTGGTGCCTTTGCGGGCGTACGGCCAGCCGTGCTTGTCGGCGAGCTCCTGCGGGACGGCCGTCCCGGCGTTGGCGGCTTTCGCACCGCCGTACCAGGCATCCTCGGTCAAAACAACGTCAGGCACGGTCGGCTCCCTCTAGGGTCGTCGGCATGGTCACCGGGCTCGTGGTTCTCGTGATCGCCGGCACGTCGCTGTGGGTGTACGCGGACGCGAAGCGTCTCGGCGTGCGGAAGGGCGACAGTGGCGGGCTGTTCGAAGGTGGCCCGGCAGGCTGGGCGTTCGGGTGCCTGCTGTTGTGGATCGTCGTGTTCCCGCTCTACCTGGCCGCTCGCCCGAAGTTCGTCAGCCAGGCGGCGGCACAGGAACCGCCGCGTTAGTGATGCCGGCGGCATCACAGGTCGCCGAGACTCGCACAACCGTCTCGTCGTTATGTGCAGGTCGCGGGCAGGTCAGCCGACGCGGATGATGTCTAGCTCGATGTAACTGAACGTCAGCGAGTGCGCAGTGTCGTCGCCGTAGAAGATCGCGAGACTGACCTGAGCCCCGGCCGGTAGCGGGACGCGCGTTTCACCGCAGAGACGGCTGTGGAACGTGTTGAGCGGCGTGTCCGGCAGGTTGATGTTGCCGTTGCCGTCAGGGAAAGACGCGCTCGTGGTCTGGATTTGCAGGAATGCGCAGTTGTTGCCGGTGAGGTCGGTGGAGTCGTAGTCCGCCTCCACGCGAATCCAGTAGACCCCGGACTCGACGATCGTGAAGGCGTCCGTGGGAAGCGTCGGGGCGGTAATCGACGTCCCGGTGTGGCCGCCGAGGTCGTCGAAGACAACCGGGGTGCCGTCGCCGCCGCCGGTCAGTACCAAGCCCGTTTGGTCGCGGTAGACGGCTAGAAAGTCGGTCGGAGGGACCGGCGCGGAGCCGCCGCCTCCGCCACCATCTTCGAGGACGTAGTGACCGTCACTGACGGTGACGATCTTGCCGTTCGGTGCCGAGGACGGGTCCGGCACAGAAGTGGCGGAGCCGACCGGATCCCAGTTGCCGGCCGAGAACGACCCGGCGGAGGTGAAGTCGGCCTTCGCCCGGTAGAGCGCCCCGGCGTTCCAGACGAGCTGCGCGGCCGTGTAGGGGGTATTCGGTGTGAACGCAGGAGCGACGACGATGTCACCGGACTCGAACGGCTCGTAACCCTTCCCGCGCCAGTAGTCCAGCGTCCCGTCATCGACGAATAGAACCTCGGAACCCTTCTTGACGTGCATCAGACCTCCGGGCAGGTGAACGGACGGACCGAGACGCCCACCGCGCGTTCAGCCCCTTCGGGTGGTCGGATACGTGAACGAGCTGAGCGACACCGACTGTGCGCGGGCGCCGGCGGCATGCCCACGCGAGGCGGCGACGAGGTTCTTCAGGCTCTGCCTGTAGTCGTTGACGAAGTCGTTCGCGAGGTTCTGCACGGCGGCCGTCGGTGGGAACTGCCGCTCGACCAGCCAGGCCACACCGAGAGTGGCGGTGTGTTTCGCCAGACCGAACGCGCGGCTCGGGATGTCTCCGGCGGTCGCGGTGATCTCACCGACGATGCGACTGATGTAGCCGTTGACCTGCGTGTCCGTCGGGTCCGTCGCCGGGGTGAAGGTGTTCTGCTGCGTGTTGGTGACAGTGTCGAAGGTTCGGCTGGCGACGAGCCCCGCAGCCTCGGCGAGCGACGGTGCCCACGGTGCCGTGTGATCGGCGTACGCCGGCCACACGTAGAAGCCGCCCTCGTCGACGAGACGTTCAGTGGTCGCCTCAACGACGCGGTAGCGGTGCTGGCCGGACTGGGCGGACACGTACCCGTACCAGCCGCGGACAAGGTCATCGTCGGTGATGCTCAGCGGACCCGCAGTGCTTGAGTCCGGCAGACGGACGAAGACCTGGACCTGAGTGGCTAGGACCGGTGTGGCGGCGTCGTCGTACGCAGCGAGGGGGATCTTGGCAGCCGCGCCGAGATCGGCGTCGTCAGCGACGCCCACTGCGGCGACCTGTCGACTTCTTCGCCGGCGTGCTCTTTGCGGCGGGCGGTGTCACCGCGCCTTCGACTGGCGCGACGCCGTCGTCGGCGTACTGGCCCGATGAGGGGTCGTCGAGTTCGAGCGGGCCGGTGTCGTCGTCCGCGTGTTGCGCGGTGACGTCCTGGACTGTCTCGCCGCGGGCGAGCACCTGCTCGGCGATCTTCTGCTCCTTGGACTCCTCCACCCCACCGGGGGCGATCGGGCCGAAGCTCGAGCCGTGGATCCCGGCAGCGACGACGTCGGGCCCGTGCGGGTCTGCCTTGCCGGCGTTGACCGGCGGCAGGTAGTCGTCGTCGCGCGGGTCGACCGCTGCGTCGCGGGTGGGGCCGCCGACCATGGTCGGGTCGGCGACGTCTCGGGCGTCGACCTCGGGCTGGACGCGGTCCTGCGGGACGTAGGTCGGCTTGTTGTTGCCGATGCCGTAGCCGGCCGTCTCGCAGTACGCGAGGATCGCCGGGTCGTCGGTGTAGGCGACACCGTCGGTGAACTCGAGCCCGCCGACACCGATGCCGGTGAACCCTTCGGCGGGGGCGGTGACCTTGGTGCCCTTGGTTGCTGCTGACATGGGTGCTACTCCCTGCGGCTCGGTTCGGGCAGGTGTGTGGGCGGCAGCTGCACCAGGCGGCTGCCGCCCACTTCACCGAAGGTCAGGAGACGCGGATGTTGCGGTAGACAGCTGCGGCCTTGGTCGCCTTCAGGGCGACGCTCACCGGGCCGAGCTCGACTTCGCCGGTCTTCACAGCGCCGGCGTGGACGAAGTCCGGCAGCCACGTGTTGACCAGCGGCCGGCCGGCCATCGACACGCCGTGGAACCCGTCGAGACCGAGCCGCACGACGTACATGTCGGTGTAGTTGCCTGCCGCGCTTCCGGACACGATGGCGTCGGCGTTCTTGTGCGTGACCGGGATGATGTCGGTGTTGCTGCCGGCCTTCGTGCCCGGGTCGATGAGCAGGATGTTGCCGTACTGCTCGACGAAGTTGGTCGTGCCGTCGTTGAAGGTGTAGATGTCACGGGTGTAGGCGCCGGTGCGTCGCATGATGCCGCGGAGCTTGGCGAGCAGCGCCTTGTTGCCGAGGATCGCCGTGGGCGGACCGTTGAGGTAGCTGAGCAGCGTGTCGACGACGTCGAGCGCGGCGAATGCCGTGTCGTTGCCGAACGCGATGCTCGTCCAGTCGGTCGCGACCGCCGCGTTCACCTCGGTGGAGGAGCCGGTGAGCGCCTTGTTGAGGCCGTCGAAGCCGTTGGCGTCCACGCTGACATCACCGTTGATCGCCGCGTCCATGAAGGCAGCCGCTGACGCCTTGACCTTCTGCTGCAGCTGGAAGGCGGTCTCCGCGCCGGCGGCGACACCGTCGAGCACCCGGTCGATCTGGAACGACCCACCGAGCGGACGCAGGTTGACGACGTACTGCTGGACGGTTGCTTCACCCGGCGTGTACTCGGCGTTAATCGCTCGGAAACCGGCCCCTGACTGTGTGATCTGCCGGTTGTAGGCGTAGGTCAGGGTGCCGCCGGCGCCGACCGGGTTGACAGCGTCGTGGAAGGGCAGGTTGCGCAGCAGCCACTGGTTCTTGACGAACTCGTCGATGACCATCGTGTCGAGGTCGGTGGCCGAGAACAGCGCGGACTGCGCGAGGGTGACGACGCCGGCGTCGCCGCCGAGCAGGAGCACACGGGCGCGGAAGCCGAGGCGACCGGCCGTGTCGGCAACGCGACCGCCTGCGGCGATCATGCCGAAGAAGTTGAGCACGACCGCCAGCGCGGCGATCAGGCCCACGAGGGCGAGCGTGCGGTGCATGAGTCCTCCTACGGACTTCGATGGGTGCCCGCCCTCTGGGTGTTGAGGTGCGGGGTCAGGACTTCGGTGGTTGCGGCGACTGCAGTTGCGCGTTGACGGCGTCCTCGAGGGACCTGGCCCGTGCGGGTGCGGTGGGAGCGGCGCCGGGGCGCAGTTGCTCGACGGGCCGTCCGCCGGCACCCGGAGCTGCGGGCGGCGGCTCGTCTGGCTTCTTGACAGCGAGGTGTGGCTTCGCCTTGAGCACCCCTTCGAGCGCTGTCTTGATGCCGTCGGCATCGACGTCACCGCTGTCGGTGAGGAACCGCTCGAGGCCGCCGCTTTCTCGCAGGTTGAGCGCCGCGTCGTCCTTGTCGGCGAACCCGTCGGCGAGCGCCTTGATCTCGGCACGTACCGCGCGCTCGTTTGCAGCCTTGACTTGCGCGGCCGCGTCGTCCGCGGCCTTCTGCGCCTTCTCGAGCTCGGTGGCGTTCGCGGCCTCGAGGTCGTCGAGCTTCTTCGCCTTGTCGCGGTTCTCCTTGGCGCGCTCTTCCCACTTGCGCGCCTCGGCCTTCCAGTCGGTCTTGTCCTCCGGCGGGTCCTCCGGCTTCGGCTCCACAGGCGCCGGGCCGGGGACTGCCGGAACGACCGCCGCTGGCGGATCCCCCGCGGGAGGTGCTGGCACTGCCGACACGGCCGCCGGCGGCGCGGGTTGGCTGCCTCCGGCGACAGGCCAGATCGGCCCGCGTGACGTGAAGCCGATCGCCGACAGCCCCGTGCGGGGATGGATCGGCAGGTTCGCGGGCGCTGCCTCGTTGAGCCGTGCGATGAGCCGCTGTGCAGCGGTTTCGAACATGAGCGGTTTCCTCCCGTGCGGGTGGTTGACCTGGACCCGTGCGGGTCAGGCGGCGTGGTAGTGCTCGCGCAGGTAGGCGCGAAGGTCGGCACGCTCGGTGTCGGTGATGGTCCGACTGCTTGGGGCGTACTCACGGACACGAGCGAGCTGCGGCGAGCCGTAGTCGGCTGTGGCGGTGCACGCGCAGTGGTCGTGGGCGGCGAAGTCGACGGTGCTGGCCGAGTACACGGCGCCGCGGTCGGACAACATGAGGCAGAAGTCACATGCGCCCGGCGATGGGAGGCGGGACCATCCGGCGGCGCGCGGGTCGGCCTCAACGGTGCCGAGGACGGTGGCCCGCCCGGCTTGTAGGGCAAGGCGAGATGCCGCGCCGGATGAGGTGACGAACGCGGTGCGCATGGCCTGGTCGATGTTCTGTCCAGCGCCGAGCGAGGTACGTACGGCGACGAGTGACGTGACGGTCAGACTGGTCAACAGCTGCTCCGGCGGCGCGGCTGCAGCGAGCAACAGGGGCCCGCCGGCGACCCCTTCGACGGTCCGGACTGCCTTGATGTAGCTGGCAGCGACAGCCGATGACGCCTTGCGGCTGTCCTGCACGAGCGGCGTGACGGAGCGGAGCCAGGTCGGCAGCGTTTCGTTGAGGCGCTTGGCGTCAAGCAGCTGCCACAGCGGAAGGAGCCGCTGCAGGAGTAGGGCGCGCACAGCGAGCTGCTGGCGATGTTGGAGTACTGCCAGCTGAGCGGACGTCACTGCTCGACCGGGCCGCCCGGCTTGTCAGCTGAGGACTGGGTGATGAACGCGGTGACCTCACCAGCGGACGGCGCCTTGCCGGCAGCGGCCTGCTCGTCGATGAGCTTGGTGAGGGCGGCGAGAGAGTCGCCTTCTTCGGCCATCTTCGCCCAGGTGTCGAGGTCCTGGTCGGTGACGCCGGGGATCATCGGCCACGCAGCGCGCGGCGGGACGCCGAGCATCGTGACCATCTTGCCGAGGCCGTCGACCATCTGCGCGAACGACCGCGCGGTGGAGTCCTTCCAGCGCACTTGCGCCGACACGTCGTTGGCGCTGGCCGTGTCGCCGACGACCTTGGCGCCGAGTCGAAGGAACTGCTCCATCGACTCGCCCATGGAGGTCTCGAACTGCTCCGAGCGACGGTTCTTACCGGCCTCGAGCGCGGCCAAGGCTTCTGCGGACAAGTTGGCGACGGCGCCGATGCCGAGGTATTGCTGTGGCATCTGGGAGATCGTCGCCATGTCCGTGACGCCGGACTCTTTGCTGTTGATGTAGCGGGTCAGGTCGGTCTCGGTGAGGGAGCCCACGTCGACGTCGTTCGGACCGTCCTTGAACGTCCAGAGCGTGGAGGCGGACGCCGCGAGCGTCTCTTCCTCAGTCTCGGGCACCCAGCCGATGACGTACCGCTGCCGGAACGCGGCGAAGAACTGCGCGACGAGCATCCCGAACACGGTCTCGTCGACGCGTGCCTGCAGTGCGATGAGCGGCTCGATGATGCCTGTCTCGTCAACCTCGTCGAGGAGCATCTCCGGCCGGAACCGTACGACGGGGCAGACGTCCAGGCCGTGGGCTCGCGGCTCGATGAACTGCAGGTCCTGAGATGTGGCCGCCGCCGGCCCTTGCTTGCCGATGAAGTAGATCTGGTCGCCGTCATAGAGCCGCATCAGCGGGTCGTCGTGCTTGAGGGCGTACATCGGCCAGTCGTCTTCGACCGGGTCGCCGTAGACGGCGGTCATCTTCCGCGGGGAGACCCCGCGCATGACCGGTGCCGGCGCACCGGTGGCCTCGTCGGTGCCCTGGGTGACCGTGCCGTACGAGACGCCGTAGGCGAGCGCCGCTCGGTAGATGCCACCCTGCCGGCCGTCGAGCTTGTTGGCCTGCCAACCGTACGTCCACGGCGGCGCGTTGTCAGTGCCGCCCTTGGCCCGGTAGCCGTCGATCTTCAGCGTCTGCACGAACTCGTTGAGGATCCGGGGCAGGTAGTTCGTGCGCGCCTTGCGAGCGAGGTTCCGCAGCGCCGGCGACACGCCTTCGGGCAGCTGCACTGCCGGCGGCAGGTCGACGTCCAGGGCATCGGCCGGCGACTTCGGCGGCTGGTACAGGCCGTAGGCGATCTTCGGGTTGAGCGCGATCGCGATCCGGTCGAGACGAGCTCGCTCCCGACGGGCGTGGT
Organism: Frankiales bacterium; assembly: GCA_019246495.1. Classification (GTDB taxonomy): domain Bacteria; phylum Actinomycetota; class Actinomycetes; order JAFAQI01; family JAFAQI01; genus JAFAQI01. Next base: position 13,756 of record JAFAQI010000345.1, read on the forward strand.
CGTTGAGGATCTGCGCGGCGACGTCGACGGCGTCTTTCGGGCTGAGCGCCACGCCGTCTCCGTTCCACTCGGGTTACAGGAACTTCGCTTGGCCGGTCTTCTGCCGTCGGAGCTTGCCGGACGAGACGAGCAGGCGACGCACCATGTGCGCACCGACGACACAGACCGCACCGTCGACCTTGAGCGGCGAGTGCCGCGATTCCTTGCCGATCGACACGCCGTACCGGTTCGGCCGCCGACGTGCGTTGCCCACGTGCCGGGCGAGGCGGGCGTCGCCGTTGTGCGTGAACGCGCGCTGGGCGGGTGTCGCTTCGCGGATCTCCGCCTCGACGAGCTCGCACGCCTGGGTGAACTCGAAGGTGTGCGACCGCATGTCCCAGGCGATGGGCTCCGGGGCCTTGCCGGTCGGTACCGCGCTGATGAGTAGACGATCGGCGTAGGCGGCCGGCCAGGTCACCTTGACGAACGACTCCCACTCGCGGACGTCGCCGAAGAACGCGAGCGGGTTCCACTTGTCGAACGCCTTCGCTACAGCAGCGTCGACGGCTTCGGCTGGCACCTCGTCGTACGGCGTGCTGGGGTCGGATGGCTCCCACACGTCGACCGCGAAGATGTGCCCGTCGCTCACGCAGCAGCCGACGAGCGCGGTGGAGTCCTCGGTCTTGGACCCGTCGAAGAACAGGACGATGTCTTCGCCGTCGGTGACGACACGCTCTGTGTCGACGAGCACCGCCCACTGCTGTGGTGTGGTCCAGGCGTCTTCGGCCGCGGTCGGCTGGTTGAGGTATTTCCGCCTCGAGTCATCGGGCTTCGTTTGCGAATCCCAGATCCGCTCCCGAACCGCGGCGATGTTGCGGGTCTGCCACCAGCAGTCGCCGTAGACGAACTCGAGCGCGGCCGTGAGCGACCTCTCGTCGGTCAGGTCGGTGTCGGGCGGTGCGACTCGCGCGTCGTACAGGATCCGCGTCTCGCCGCGCGTCTTGCCCTCTTCTTGCGCCACCCAGGCGTCCCAGGTGGCCTCCGCGACCGACTCGAGGCCGGGCACCCAGGCGTTGCAGGTCTCCAGCATCCGCGACCCGGACTTAGCCAGGTTGTCCGAGAGTGTCGAGTGAAGCTCCGGGCCCCCGTTGTTCGGTCGCCAGTGCTCGGTCTCGTCGGCGACGATGAAGGTCGCCTCGGCGCCCTCGCTCGCGGTCAACGACGAGGTGATGACCTTGAGCTCACCGCCGCCGGGCTTGTAGTAGACCGTCTTGCCGGGGTCGAGCTGGTACGCCTCGACGACGGGTGAGCCCTTCGCAGCGAACGCGCGCACCATCCGCATCGTGTTCGACGTCTGCGACTCGGCGGTCGCGGCGATCTGCACCAGCGGCATGTCGACCGGGCGACCGCGGACCCCGCCGCCGAGCGGCGCGTTGCGGTCGAAGTCATCGAGTCGCACGGGCGCGCACAGCTCGATCAGCGCCTGCACTGCAGCGAACGGCGACTTGCCGCTGCCCTTGCTCAGGCGCCGGCACGCTCGACGGAACAGCCACTGGCCGTCCTCGTCGAGGGCGTACCACCAGACGAGGAACTTCGCCTGCGACGCGACGAACTCCCACGGCCGGCCGGCGTTCGGGCCGTTGGGCTGACGGAGGTACCGCTCGGCCCAGGCCATCGCCTCGAAGCCGAGCGTGTACTTCGGTAGGCCCCGCGGCAGTGTCTCGAGCCGCAGCGACGGTGCGAGCTCAACCGCCGTCTGCGAGCTTTTCACGCCACCTGGCCATCGACGCTACGGCGGCGCCCTGCTGCGGATCCTCGGTCGCGGCGTCCTTGCCGCGCTCGAGCTCGAGGCGGAGCCGACGTCGGTCGCCTTCGGTGACCATGAGGGAGCCCATCGCCTTGAACCACGCGGCGAGCGACGCACCCTTCGGCGGCAGCTTCACCATCTCGATGCGGGCGGCGTCGCCGGACCCGACGACCATCGGCTGCGGCTGGAGCTCGCGGCTCATCGTCTCGGCCACGAGCCATGCGGTCGTCCAGTCGGACGGCTCGTAGTACTCGGCCTGGCCTGACCGCTTGAGGCTGAGGTACCAGCGCCGCGCCGCCGGGTGCCAGTTGCGGTCGACCGGCGGCGCGGGCGCCCGGCGGCCGGCCGCTGCCTTCGTCACGGTGCTGCCGTCCGCCGGCTTGTTGCGCCGGCGGCGCTGGTCGGTCCGCTTCGGGACCGGGCCTCGAGCACCCATTCGTGACCTGCCATCCCTCCCCGTGCGGGGATCTGCAGCTTCGCCCCGTGCGGGGCGATGCCGTCGGCATCAAGTTGCTGTGTGTGGTCTCACAAGTTCGTAACCCGTACGGACTGGCAGCGGCTATGCCCACCGACCAGGCTGCGGCCGGCCGACGGGTACCCCCCCACCCCCACAGATGCCGGGATGTGGCTCGGTTGGGCGGCGCCTGAGATCTCGTACTCGCGCCCGTGCGGCGACGCCTTCACGCGCCGACTTGAGCGCGTGGCATGGCTGGCAGGCGGCTTGCAGGTTGGTCAGTCGATGGTCGTCACCAGGAACGATGTGGTCGACGTCGGTCGCTACCCCGGCGCAGGCGTCGTACTGCAACTGACAGCGGCTTCCGTCGCGCTCGAGTACTTGCGCTCGTCGTTGCGGCCAGTCGAGTGGCAGCCGCTCGCGCCGGTCGCTCTTCTCCCATGCGGGCATCGGTCAACCGAAGTTGAAGTAGAAGCCGCCGGAAGTCGTCGTCTGGCCGCCGTAGCTCCAACTGTGACGACCCGCGACCCTTTGCCGGCGCCGGGCGATCTCGGTGTTGACCGCCTCGAGCATCGCGCCCATCGACGGTTGTGCGCCGAGCGGGAAAACGCAGCAGCCGCCGAGTTCGCGGAAGGCTAGGCCGTGACCGATGCACACGCCGCGCTGCTCGAGCCGCGACCAGCCGTCGACGAGTGCGACGACGATCGCCTGGATCGGGACCTGGCAGTTGGCGGCCTGGCAGCGCCGGTCATCCGCCGGCGGTACGTGGGCTCGGATGGGGGTGATGCGGCATGCCGGCAGGCGCATCGGATCGCTCTCCCACCGAGAATGCAGAAGCCCGAACCGTTTGTCGGTTCGGGCTTTGGGCACAGTCGTCCTACTGGCATTGGGGATGGTGTAAGAGTTCGATCACGGTTGCAAGGACCGTCGTCGGCGTGTCGGCCGTTGTTCGTGTAGCGCGGCCGCGTCGGTCATGTCGAACAGCAGCGCACGTGTTGTGACGTCGCACGCGCGTGGCTCGAGGGATCCGTCGCGGTACCAAGCTCGCAGCGTTGCCGGTGGTCGGTTGAGCCAGCCGGCGAGCACCCACAGCGGCCGAAGGGTGTGCGCGGGCGGTGATGCTGCCGGCATCGGCTGGGTGAACCGTTACCGGTCCAGGTTCGACATGAGGGCGGAGATCCGCAGCCGGTCGATGTCGCCCATCCCGGACTGCATCGCGTAGCAAGTCTTCGTGACCCGCGAGTCGACGTGCCGCAGTCGCTCGGCGGCCTGGTCGAGGCTCTCGCCCTGCTGGATCCCGAACCGGCATGACGTGCGGCGAATGCCGTGAGGTGTCACTCGGTAAGGGACGCGGGCCGCCGCGCAGCTGCGGTCGATGATGGCCTGCACGTTCTTGCGTGACAGCCGGTTTCCCCAGGCGTTCAGGAACAGTGGGCCCGTCTCGCGGCCAGCGAGATAGCGGTCGATCGCCACGACGGATGATGGCGGGACGAGCATCGATGCGAGGCGGCCACCTTTCCCGATGAACGACACCCGCGGGCCCGCGTTGGTCTGCCGGATCGACTCGACGTCGAGCGAGCACAGCTCACCGACGCGCAGCGCCAGGTCGAACATGATCTGCAGGACAGCGCGGTCGAGCGGGCGGTCGGCGAAGCGGAGCACGATCGCCATGTCGACGGACGTGAACCAGGTGCGGTACTGCTGCTCGTGGTCGACCTTTGGCATGCGGACGCCGGCGGCCGGGTTGCGGGCGATGACGCCGTCGTCGTGGGCGAACCTGTAGAGCTGCCGGATCGTGCCGAACCGGCGGGAGACAGTCGCGGGGGCGAGGTGCCGCTCGGTGACCATGTGGCGGACGTAGAGCTCGAGCTGCCACCGTTCCGCGGTGAGGATGTTGAGCAGCCCGTTCGAGGTAGCCCATTGCTTGAAGAGGCGCAGGTCGAGCTCGTAGTTCTCGAGCGTTCGGCCGTAGTGGCGGGCCAGGAAGCCGAGCATCACCTTGGTCTCGTCGTCCATGCCGTGGACGGTGAGATCTCCGCTGATGATGGCGTCCGGCGCGATGAGCTCGCCGGTCGTGGTGGTGGTGGTGGTGGTCATGGGTGGCGGGACCTTCTCTCGTCGATGAGTTACTTCTGTGTCGGGGAAGGCAGGACGCCTTCGCGCTGCAAGGCCGCGCGCAAGAGGCCGGCCATCGACTGACCGCGTTCGGCGGCGACTCGACGCAGACGCTCCTGCTCCGCTGGCGACAACCGCAGGTTCAGCACCCGGTTCCGTTGGCGCTTCTCGGTTCCGGACATCAGTCGCCAACGCCGCGGCGTGCGTCAAGTCCGAGTTGCAGCAGGCCAACCGCAGTCGGCCGACTCACGTGGTGCGGTTGCTCGACCACCAGCGCACCGGTGCCGTCAGCGAGACTCGTCCAGTCGCAGACCAACACCCAGCCGGAGAGTGCAGGCCCGTCGAGTGGCGTGGCGTCGATGTCGCTTGTCCAGTCACCGTCGATGTCGCGATGCGGGGCAAGCGTCTCGGCGTGTTCGATGATGACCCGCTCGATCGCTTCGAGCGCCGCCCTCATCCTCGGATCGGCCGAGCGCGTCACACTTCACCCCGAAGGACGACCGTGACGTTGCTCGCGCCACCGAGTTGACCCAGGTGCGGCCACTCGGGATTGAACGGCACCTCAGAGCCGAACGAGTTGATCCAGCCGCGTTCGATGCGGAACCATGTCAAGCCCGGCAGCGGCTTCGCCTCTGCGTCTCGATGGTGCATGACGATGACCGACCCGATGGGCAGGGCCGCGATCTCGGTCTGGCTCCGGGCCTTAGATGCGCATTGGTGGGTCACGCGGCCACCGCTCCGATCACGGAGAGCAGCTGCTCGCCGATCCACTCGGTATAGGCGGGGGGCACGGCTTCGCGAAGGTCATCCCAGGTCATCCAGTCGATGCCCATCGCGGCGCGGGCCTCGTCG
>JAFAQI010000350.1 GCA_019246495.1 Frankiales bacterium
CCGGTCGTCATGCGCCGTGCACAGTCGTGTCGCGGGGTCGAACCGGTCGCAGCGATAGGCGTGCAGGTCGCCGCGACGTTCGCCGGTTGCGTGCCAGTGCTCGGCGGCGAAGGCCAGGTCCGCCCCGGGTGTCGCGCGGGTGCCGGCCTGGCGGATGTCGGCGGCGCCCCACGGATACCAGACCGGATCGCAGCAGTCGCCGCAGGCCGAACATGCGGTCATCGGAAGTTGCGCCTCGCCACACTCTGTCCCACCACTTGGGCAGGATAGGCGCCGTGAACCTTCCGGAGTGGTTGTCGAGCACGCTTGCTGCGGATGGTGCCGGCGGTGCGGGCGCGTTGCCGCCGTGGATCCGTGCGCTGTCGTCGAACGCGACCGTTGTCGGACCCGCGCTCGTCGTCACCCTGGGCCGGGACGACAACACGCCGATGCGCGACGTGCCCGCCGCGGTGACCGAGGCTGGCACGGTGCTCGTCGTCGCGGGTGCGGCCGAGTCGCGGACGGCGGTGCTCGGCGATCTGGTCGCGGGCGAGCTGCGGCGAGCCGGCATCGTCGCCGTCGTGACGGACGGGTTGATCCGGGACTCGCGAGCTGTTGCCGCGCTCGGCCTGCCGGTGTGGGCGCGCGGCGTCACACCGGTGGCGAGTCGGAAGGACGGCGTCGGTGGTGTCGGCGGCTCGGTCGAGATCGGCGGCGTCGCGGTGAATGACGGCGACGTCGTGATCGCGGATGCCGATGGTGTCGTCGTCTGGCCGGCGGCGGAGGTGCCGGCGTACGTCGAGAAGGCCGATGCGAAGCGGTTGGCCGACGAGGCCCGCGCGGCCGGCCGGTAGCGTCGAAGCGTGGCCGACAAGCTCCCGATCCAGATGCTGCACGACCGCGTGCTGGTCAGCATCGACACCGAGGCGGGGGAGCGCCGGTCGAGTGCGGGCATCGTGATCCCGGCGACGGCGAAGATGGGCAAGCGGCTGGACTGGGCCGAAGTCGTCGCGGTCGGTGCGCATGTGCGGACGGTGCAGATCGGCGACCGGGTGCTGTTCGACCCGGAGGACCGGTCGGAGGTCGAGCTGCACGGCACGGCTTATGTGCTGCTTCGCGAGCGGGACATCCACGCGGTGGCGTCCGAGCGGCTCGACGACGCCGGGGCGACCGGCCTCTATCTCTGAGGGTCGGCCGCGGCCGCTTCGGCGGGGCGCCGGAATGGCCGGTGCGCGACACTGGTTGACGAGGTGACGCCCACCGGAGGTTCTCCCATGCTGTTCTCCCGTCAGAAGTCCGAGATGGTCGCGCCGGAGTCGGCGCTTCCCGGCCGCGCGGAGCCTGCGTTCGGGGTGCCGGAGCGGCACTACGTGCTCGACACTCCGCTGCAGCCGCCGTATCCGGATGGCCTGGAGACGGCGTACTTCGGGCTGGGCTGCTTCTGGGGTGCGGAGCGCAAGTTCTGGGAGGTGCCCGGCGTCTTCACGACGGCGGTCGGCTATCAGGGCGGCTACACACCGCATCCGTCGTACGAGGAGGTCTGCTCCGCGAGGACTGGCCATGCCGAGGTCGTGAAGGTTGTCTTCGGCCCGGCGAAGGTGTCCTATCGCGACCTGCTCAAGGTGTTCTGGGAGTCGCACGACCCGACGCAGGGCATGCGCCAGGGCAACGACGTCGGCACGCAGTACCGCTCGGCGATCTACGTGACGTCAGACGCGCAGAAGCAGGCGGCGATCGAGACGCGCGACGCGTTCCAGCCGGTGCTGTCGTCGGGTGGCTACGGCGCGATCACGACCGAGATCGCCGACGCGGGTGAGTTCTTCTACGCCGAGGACTACCACCAGCAGTACCTCGCGAAGAACCCCAACGGCTACTGCGGCATCGGCGGCACCGGCATGTCGTGTCCCGTGGGCGTCGGCAAGACAGCGCAATAGCGGCGACTAGTCCCGCCTGGCCGTGACGGGCTAGTGAGAATGGTCACGACGACCTCTGCCGCCATTGCGATAACCGGTTCATCCTGAACGTGTGCATTCGACCCTCGTGTCCAGGCACGCGGTTCACCTGCTGAGCTTTGGCATCCCGGTGTTCATGCTCATCGTGGGCCTCGCGTGGGACGCCGTGCGGAAGCACCGTCGCAAGAGAGATGTACGCCGGTTCGAGCGCCCGTTGGCCTTGCGCGTGCTGTTGGCGGCAGCCGTCGGCGCTGCTGCCGTGCACATCGCCGTCGTGCCCGAGCACGCCCGCGAGTGGGTGGGCTATGCCATCTTCTTCGTCGCTGCCGCGGCTGGTCAGCTCGTCGGCGCGGCAGCGTTGGCGGTCGGCCGTTCGCGGCTGCTGTGCGCCTGGTTCGCGGCGGGCAACCTCGGGGTCATCGGTCTGTGGGCGGTGACCCGGGTCATCGGCGTGCCGGTGGGTCCCGGAGCGGGTCAGGTCGAGCCGGTCGGCGTGCTCGACGTCGTAGCCACGGGGTGCGAGCTGCTGGTCGTCCTGGCAGCGGCGGCTTGCCTCTGGCAGCGCAGCCGGATGCCACGACGCGACCAGCGCAGATCCCTGGCGCAGCCGGCTCATGGCTGAGCTGACCTTCCGGGCGCGGCGCCCGGTCGGGTGGTCACGCAGCCCGGACGTGCTTGCCGTGCGCGTGGTCGCAGCGGCTCGGCTGGCTGCGCTGCTCGCAATCGTCACGGTCGGCTCCTTCCGCGCGCCGCAACACGGACGCGTTGCGACTCTGCTCGTGCTGCTCGGCCTCGTGGGTGTGCCGTGGGCGACAGCGGTGTTGTTCAACGCCGAACGCGGTGACAACCGCCTTGCCATCTACGGCGGCCCGGCCCTCGACCTGCTGGCGCTGTTCGCGGTTCACACCGCGACCGGTTCGACGGGAGCGGTTCTCCCGGGCTATCTCGCGGTGATCGCCTTTGCGGTCTACACGGGCGGCCGGCGGTTCGCCGGCATCGTCATCGCATCTGCAGTGACGTTGACGCTTCTGGCGCATGCCGCCCGGCCACATGCCGTGACGTTGCCGTCCAGCAGCATCATTCCGTTCAGCTGCGGCATCCTCGCTGTGTTGTTCCTCGTCGACCGGACGACGGTGCTCCAGGCGCGGGCCGCCGCAACTTCCGATCGGTTCCGGTCGCGCGCGGACACGATCGTCACGCACGTCGCCGATGCGGTGTTCGTCACCGACACGAGTGGTCGCGTTGTCCTCGCCAACCCGGGCACGGAGCGGTTGGTAGGACGGCGGGCGCCCGAGCT
>JAFAQI010000410.1 GCA_019246495.1 Frankiales bacterium
CCGTTTCAGCTCCGCGCGTGGGTTGACGACGAGCAGCGGCCGACTCCTTGCGAAGCCCACTCGGGTGCTCGCGTCCGCCAGACCCACCGACAGCCAGACGACGCGGTGCGCGGCGAGGGCACGACGCGTGCCGGCGTCGAGAACGGCGCCACCGCCCAGCGCGAGCACTCCCGGATGCGTGGCGAGAGCTTCTGCAACCGCGGTGCGTTCCAGCTCGCGAAACGCCCCCTCGCCATCCTCGATGAAGATGTCCGAGACCGACTTGCCTGCCGCTGCTTCGACGTCGTCGTCGGTGTCGCGGAAGTCCACGCCCAACGACTCGGCGACCAGCCGGCCGACCGTGGACTTGCCGGCGCCCGGCGGGCCGACAAGAACCACAGCGGGTGTCATTGCACGCCCAGCGTCGCGCGGTAGGCGTCGAGGTTGCGCTTCGTCTCCGCCACCGAGTCACCGCCGAACTTCTCCAACACGGCGTCGGTGAGGACCAGCGCCACCATCGCCTCGGCTACGACGCCTGCCGCCGGCACCGCGCAGACATCGGATCGCTGGTTGATCGCCTTCGCGGCCTCGCCGGTTGCGACATCCACGGTGTCGAGCGCACGCGGAACGGTCGAGATGGGCTTCATCGCGGCACGCACCCGCAACGTCTCCCCCGTCGACATGCCGCCCTCGGTCCCACCGGCCCGGCCCGTACGACGGCGCAGCCCGTCAGCAGTCGACTCGATCTCGTCGTGCGCCTCGCTGCCGCGGCGCCGGGCGGTCGCGAAACCGTCGCCCACCTCGACGCCCTTGATGGCCTGGATGCCCATCAGGGCGCCCGCAAGCCGCGCGTCGAGCCGACGGTCCCAGTGCACGTGGCTACCGAGCCCCGGAGGCAGTCCGTGGACGACGACCTCGACAACGCCACCCAACGTGTCACCGTCCCGGCGCGCCTCATCGATCTCAGCCACCATCGCCTTGCTGGTCACGGCATCGGCGCAGCGCACGTCGTCCGCGTCCACCGCATCGGCGTCACCGGGTGCCGGGACGATGCCGTCCGGAAGCGCGACCGTGCCGATAGCGACGACGTGACTCAGCACGCTGGCGCCGCCGACATCGCGCAGGAACGACTTCGCAACGGCACCCAGAGCGACGCGCGCGGCCGTCTCGCGCGCGCTGGCCCGCTCGAGCACCGGACGGGCGTCGTCGAAGCCGTACTTCTGCATGCCGACCAGGTCGGCGTGACCCGGGCGCGGGCGGGTCAGCGGGGCGGCGCGGCCGAGGCCGGCTAGCGTCTCCGGGTCGACCGGGTCGGCCGACATGACCGTCTCCCACTTCGGCCACTCCGAGTTGGCGATGCGAAAGGCGACGGGCGCGCCGATGGTCAGCCCGTGCCGCACGCCGCCGACGATCTCGACCTCGTCGGCCTCGAAGGACATGCGCGCGCCGCGGCCGTGACCGGCGCGGCGACGAGCCAGCTCCCGCTGCACGTCAGCGGTCGTCAGGGCCACCCCGGCCGGCACGCCCTCGAGCACTGCGACGAGGGCAGGACCGTGCGACTCTCCCGCAGTGAGCCAGCGCAGCATGCGGCCATTGTTGCGGACGAGCGGCCGCAAGGGGGCCGGACATGCTGCGGGCCCTGGCACTCAGTGCCGGGGCCCGCAGCGTTGCGTTGAGGTCGTCAGCCGACGAAGTGCCGGTTGCCGAAGCCCGTGGCCAGGTCGAACGGCGTGCCGTCACCGAACTGCACGGTCGCCGTGCCGTCCTGGATGCTCAGCAGCGCGAAGACGTGACCGAAGGTCGTGCGCAGCGTCTTGGTAGGCGCTGCCACTCCCTTGAAGGTCGTGGTCTTGGTGCGCTTGCCGTTGCTGTAGTCCACGACGAACGTCGCCGACTTGGTGCCCTTGACCGAGACCAGCTCGACCCAGACCGGCGCGTAGGACGCGGCCGGCGTCGTACCGGGGTTGCCGCTGCCACTCGTGCTGCCACCCGTGCTGCCTCCTGGGGTGACGACGACCGGCGTCGAGCCCGGCTTGGAGTTGGACGGCGTGCTCGCCGGAGCGGAAGCCTTGGCCTTCGGCGGCGTGTAGAGCGGAGCGAACGGGTCACGACCCACGGCGCCGTTGAAAGCCTTCGGCAGGCGGATCGGGTGCTGTGCGGTGGCGTTGCCGCCGCTGTGCGACGCCGGC
>JAFAQI010000475.1 GCA_019246495.1 Frankiales bacterium
TAGTTCTGCTCGAAACGCTCGCGGGTGAGTCCGCCGTACTGCTCGGTGACCTCGCTGCGGACGTCGCTCGCGTCGGGGTCCATCCCGAACAGGTCACACACCGTGAACGTCTCACCGTCGCGCACGTGGTCGCCGATGACGATGGCGCTCTTGCCGAGATAGGCACCCAGCTCGACGAGGTTGCCCGACGGCTGGGTGCGGCTCTGCCAGCCGAGCAGCTCCGTGAACAGGACCCGGTCGTCGGCCGGAAACCAGCCCTCGACATCGGCGCGGCGCACCGGGCCGGACGCCGTCACGCGCGCGTTCATCGCCTGCATCGTAGGTGCGCCGAAGGCAGCCGATACCGTACGGCGCGTGGTCGCTCCGCGTGTCGGCATGGTCGGTGCCGGACAGCTCGCGCGCATGACGCATCAGGCGGCTGTCGACCTCGGAATGTCGTTGCGGCTGCTTGCGGAGTCGCCGACCGACGGAGCCGCGCTGGTGACGCCCGACGTCGAGCTCGGTGCGCCCGATGACCTGGCCGCGCTGACCCGGTTCGCGAAGGGCTGCGATGTGGTCACGTTCGACCACGAGCACGTGCCGACCGAGCACCTGCGCGCGCTGGAGGACAGTGACGTCGCGGTGCGGCCGGGCGCCGACGCGTTGCTCTTCGCGCAGGACAAGCTCGCGCAGCGACGCCGGCTCCAGGAGCTCGGCATCCCGGTTCCGGTGTTCGCTCCGGTCACGTCGGTCGCCGACGTCGCCCGGTTCGGCGAGGAGCACGGCTGGCCGGTCGTGGTCAAAGCCGTCCGCGGCGGCTACGACGGTCGCGGCGTCTGGTTCTACGACGAGCCGCCCGATTCGCTGCCCGGCCCGAACGTCTACGTGGAGGCCAAGGTGCCGCTGCTGCACGAGCTGGCGGTGCAGGTCGCGCGGCGGCCGTCCGGCGGCACGCGCGCCTGGCCGGCGGTCGAGACCGTGCAGCAGGACGGCATCTGCGTGGAGGTGGTCGCACCCGCGCCGCGGATCAGTCCCGCGCTCAGCACCGACGCCGAGCGGATCGCCCTGCGCGTGGCGAGCGAACTCGACGTCGTCGGCGTGCTCGCCGTCGAGCTGTTCGAGGCACCGGGTGGTCTGCTCGTCAACGAGCTCGCGATGCGACCGCACAACTCCGGGCACTGGTCGATCGAAGGGTCGGTCACCAGCCAGTTCGAGCAGCACCTGCGGGCGGTCCTCGACTGGCCGCTCGGTGACACCAGCCCGCTTGCTCCGGTCACCGTGATGGTGAACCTGCTCGGTGGCCGCGACACCGACCTCACCCGGACGCTGCCGCCGGCGCTCGAAGCAGTGCCGGAGGCGCACGTGCATCTCTATGGCAAAGAGCCTCGGCCGGCCCGCAAGCTCGGGCACGTGACCGTGCTCGGCGACGATGTCGTCGAGGCGCGCGAGCGTGCGCGGACCGCGGTCCGGGTGCTTCGCGGAGACGACGAATGACCGCCACCCCGCTCGTCGGCATCGTGATGGGGAGCGACTCCGACTGGCCGACGATGCAGCCGGCCGCCGACGTCCTCGCCGAGTTCGGCGTCGCCCACGAGGTGCGCGTCGTCTCGGCCCACCGCACGCCGCGCGACATGCTCGACTACGGCGCGGGCGCTGCCGAGCGCGGCCTGCGCGTCATCATCGCCGGCGCCGGCGGCGCCGCGCACCTGCCCGGCATGCTCGCCTCGGTCACACCGCTGCCGGTCATCGGCGTACCGGTGCCGCTGAAGCACCTCGACGGCATGGACTCGCTTCTGTCGATCGTGCAGATGCCCGCGGGCGTGCCCGTGGCCACGGTGTCGGTTGCCGGAGCGCGGAACGCCGGTCTGCTCGCTGTGCGGATCCTCGCCACCGGTGACGACGGCTTGCGCGAGGCGATGGTCCGGTTCCAGCAGGAGTTGGCGGCGACCGCGCGCGAGAAGGACGCCGGGTTGCAGGCGGGCCGCGGCGACTCCGCGGGCTGAGGCAGCATGGAGGGGTGAGCAGCCCCGCCGTCGCGACGAGCCAGCTCGTCGCCTGGAGCGTCGAGGTCGACGACCCCGGCGAGCTCCTGTCGTGGCTGCCCGCCGGTCAGGCGTTCGCGTTCCTGCGTGGCGGCGACGGTCTCGTCGGCTGGGGTGAGGCCGCCCGCCTTCAGACGTCGGGCGCCGCGCGGACCGGCGAGGAGCTCGCCGACGAGGTCGCGCACCTGTTGTCGGCCATGACCGTCCGCGACGACGTCGGCCTGCCGGGCAGCGGCCCGGTTGCCATCGCCAGTCTTGCGTTCGACCCCGACGCGACCGGTTCGGTTGTCGTCGTACCGCGGGTGATCCTCGGCCGCCGGGACGGCCGGAGCTGGCTGACGCTCGTCACGCCGCCGGGTGCCGTGCAAGTGCCGGAGCTACGCCGCCGGCCGACCGCCGCGGCTGTTCCGGTGGCTGCCCGCGTCGCCGCTGCGGTGCCGTCGGAGAACGCGTGGCGCGACGCCGTGCGCACCGCCGTGGCAGAGCTGCGCGCTAACGTCGTCGAAAAGGTGGTGCTGGCGCGCGCCGTCGACGTCGCCGCCGACGAGCCGATCGACCCGCGCATCGTGGCCGCCCGGCTGGCGCACCGGTTCCCGTCCTGCTTCACGTATGTGTGCGACGGTCTCGTGGGCGCGTCTCCGGAGCTGCTGGTTCGCAGGGTGGGTCGGCAGGCAGAGTCGCTGGTCCTCGCGGGGACGACGCGGCGCGGTGGGACGGCCGACGAGGATGCCGAGCTCGAGCTCGCGTTGACGGCGTCGCACAAGGACCGGCACGAGCACGCGATCGCCGTCGAGTCGGTGCAGTTGATGCTCGGCCGGCACGCACTCGAGGTGCAGGCCGACGACGAACCGCATGTGCTCAGGCTCGCCAACCTGCTGCACCTTGCGACGTCGGTGCAGGCCTGGTTGCCTGCTCCGGCACCGTCGGCACTGCGGCTGGCCGCGTCGCTGCATCCGACCGCGGCCGTCGGCGGCACGCCGCGCGCCGGCGCGCTTGCGTTGATCCGTCAGCTGGAGGCCGCGCCGCGCGACCGTTACGCCGGTCCGGTCGGGTGGGTCGACGCCAACGGTGACGGGGAGTTCGCGATCGCGTTGCGTTGCGCGCAGGTTGACGGAAGCACTGCGCGGCTGTGGGCCGGCGCGGGCATCGTCGCCGAGTCCGATCCGGACGCGGAGGTCGCCGAGACCACCGTCAAGCTCGACGCCGCGCTGTCCGCCCTGTTGTCCTGACGCCGTCCTCAGCGGACGTCGACGGTCACCGACCAGCTTCCGGCGGAGCCGACGCACCGCATTGCCTCGCCGCAGCTCGTCCGGCTGGCCCGCAGTGTCGCCGTACCGCTGTGTTGGGCGTGGTAGGCCTGCGACACCACGCCACAGCCGGTGCCCGGGATGTTGGGGCAGGCCGACCCACCGGGCGAGGGTCCACCGGAGACGAGTGGCAGCAACGCGTTGCCGCGCACCGGCGACAGCATCCAGTAGGTGTTGTGCAGAGTGACCTGCACGGTGTCGCCGACCGACACGTGCACGACCTGACCCTTCTGCTTCTCACTGACCTGCCACACGTGCGGCGAGCCGCTCTTCACCTGGGCGGGTGAGGACGATCCGCCGCAGCCGGCGAGCGCGAGCAGGACGGGTACGACGACAACTGCGGCCATCGACTTGCGGGTCATGGGCCACCTCCTTGACATGAGACGGCCGCCGGTCCCGATCGGATCCGGCGGCCGCCCCAGGTGAGCGTGTTGTTACGAGACCGTGACCGCCGTGTCGTCCACGACGAACGACGTCTGCAGCGAGCTGTCCTCAGTGCCGCTGAACTTCAGCGTGACGGTCTGCCCGGCGAAGCCGGAGAGGTTGAACGACCGCAACGCATAACCGGAGGCCTTGTTTAGGTTGCTGTAGGTCGCGAGCGTCGTCGACCCGGCCGTCACCGTGAGCTTGTCGTAGGCGACGCTCGTCGTCGTCTCGGCCGTGTCGATGTGCAAGTAGAACGAGAACGTGTAGCTCGAGCAACCGGCCGGCAGCGTCACCGACTGCGACAGCGTGTCGGTGTGCGTGCTGCCGTAGCCGTCGAGCCAAGCCTTCCACGTGCCGCCGTGTGCGGGCTGACTTGACGAGCTGTCGATGACACCAGCGGTCGCCGACCACGGTGCCGCCGAGCCGGTCTCGAAGCCCGGGTTGCCGAGCTTCTGGCCCGGCGAGGCGCAACCGCCGCCACCCGACGGGTTGACGGTCCAGGTGAACGACGTCGACCCCTTCGCACCCGTGCTGTCGGTTGCGGTCGCCGTGACGCTGTATGTGCCCGCGGTCGTCGGCGTACCGGAGATCAGGCCGCTGCTCGCGTTGATCGTGAGGCCGGGCGGCAACCCGGTGGCGGTCCAGGTGAACGTCGTCGCGCCGCTGCTGTCGGTCGCGTGCAGCTGAACGCTTGCGGCAGTGCCCGCGGTCGTCGACTGGTTGCCCGGGGAGGTGACCGTCACCGTGTTGCCGGTGCCGCCGCCGTTGCCGACGATCGGGTGCGAGATCTGGCACCCCGTCGCGTCGTCGCTGTAGGTCGACTGCATCGCGAAGCTGCCGGTCGCGAACGAGACGTTCTGCGCGCCGCCCGTGCCGCCGACGCCGTTCCACGCGCACTTGTCGGCGTTCTCATAGCCCGCGTTGTCGGTCCAACCGCCGGCCGGGTTCTGGTCGGTGATCGTCTCGGAGTATTCGTGACCCGCGACGATCGTCACGCCGTCGAGCGCGCCGGCCGTCCCCGAGTTGACGTAGTTCTGCCCGCAGCTCGTGCCCATGTCGGGCAGGTAGGGCAGGTTCGTGAACGCGATGTCGCCGTACGACGAAGACGCCGCACCGCCGGTCAGTGTCGTGTCACCGTTCCAGTCGTGCCAGGCACACCAGTTGGCGCTTGGCGTGTTGAAGCCGTCCGGGTGGGTGCCGGTCGGCGACACGACGACGTACTGCGCGTTGCGGTTCGATGCGGCCGTCGTGTTGCCGAAGTGACTCGCGGCGGTGACCGCCTCCGCGGCGATCGCGTGGCCGGTGGCCTGCGACGGCGCGGCGGAGGAGTTGTCGTACCAGACGCCGGCGTAGGCGCCGCCGGTCGGATAGCCGACGTGCGCGGAGTTCGCCGGGCAGGTCGTCGCACCCGCCGCGACGCCTTCGCAGTACTGCGTCATCACGCCGGACCACGTCTCGTTGTTGGTGCCGATGCCCTTGAACATCTGCTGCACGCGCGGGGCGACCTGCTTGGTGTCGCCCGACAGGGTCATGTTGCCGCTGCCGTCCGTGCTCGCCGTGCCCCACTGGGTGCCCCAGAACAGGAGGTAGACCTTCGGCGCGCCGGTCGTGACGCCGATGCCGTCGACACCGCCGCCGTAGTGCAGCTTGCCGCTTCCACTCGCCGCACCGGCGGCGTGCTTGCGGTGCTTGGCCGCGCCGCGCGTCGGATAGACCACCTTGCCGTGCCCATGCGCCTTCGCGGTCTCGGGCTTCGCGGCGTAGGACGGGGTGGCCGTCAACGCGACGCCGAACGTGCCGAGCGCCGTCGTCGCGACGAGAGCGGTGGCCGTACGTCGAAGCCGGATCTTGTGCGACATGCGTGGCCTTTCGCCGAAGGTCTTGCACCCGCCCGCCCCCCGAGGCGAACTCGTGCGGAAGTGAGTGAGCGGAACGTAGAGGCAGGCGACTGCGCGGTCAATATGCCGCGCGGGCGGGATCTACCTACCGTTTCCGGTCGTTTCCCGGACACGTTTCGCCGCGACGGCTCGCAGCTGCCGATGCAGCTCGGCGTTGGCCTCCCGGTCGGTCCGCACCTCGACGAGACGCAGCCCGCGCGGCTGGCTTGCCAGCTCGGCGGTGAGCGCCGCGGGCGTCTCGACCAGGACATGACCGGCGCCGTACGCCGCGGCGACCCGCGCCGGGTGGACACCGTGCGGCGTGCCGAAGACCTTCTCGAACGTCGCCTGTGTCGTGCGGTCCGCTTGCGGCAGCAACGAGAAGATGCCGCCGCCGTCGTTGTTGACCACCACGATCGTGAGGTCCGGCAAAGGATCGGCGAGCAGTCCGTTGACGTCGTGCAGCAGCGACAGGTCGCCCGCGAGGGCATAGGTCGGGCCGGTTCCGGCCAGCGCGACGCCGCAGGCCGTCGACACGAATCCGTCGATCCCGGAGACCCCGCGGTTCGCGACGACCGTCAAGCCGCTGCGCGGTCGCATCGTCGTGTCGAGATCGCGGATCGGCATGCTCGAGGCGACGACCAGTTTCGACCCGTCGGCGAGGCAGCCGGCGACGTCGCGCGCGATCCGAGGCTCCGGCAACCCGTCGGTCTCGTCGAGGAGCTCATCGATTGCCGCCCCGGCTGCAGCCGCCGTCTCGCACCACGCCGCCGTCCAGTCCGGGTCGGCGCTGGTGGCATCCAGGCCCGCCAATGCGGCCGGGTCGGCACGGAACACGGCGCCCGCTGATCGGGTCGGGTCGGCCCACCGACCGTCGCGGTCGACGACGACGTGCGGAGTGCGGCCGAGCCAGCCGGTCAGTGCCCGCGACAGCCCCACCCGGCCGGCGACGACGACTGCGTCCGGTGAATGCCGTGCGCAGAACTCGTCGTCGAGCAGCAGCGGTTCGACTGCCCGCAGGGCTGTCCTTCCGGTGCGCGCGTTGCTGTGCGGCTCGGCGATGAGCGGCCAGCCGTGCTGTTCGGCGAACCCGGCAACGGCGGTCGCGTCCGCGGACGTCAGGCCGTCGCCGGCCACGACCACGCCGCGCCGGCTGCCGGCGATCAGCTGGGTCAGCGGATCCGGCAACGCCGACAGGCCGCGCGCCCCGGCGGTCCACGGAGCGCCGTCCGGCCGGCCGTCCAGCGAAAAGCCGAAGGTGTCGTCCTCGGCCGGCACCAACGGCTCACGGAACGGGACGTTCAGGTGCACCGGCCCCGCGGGGCCGTCGGTGCGACCACACGAGACCGCGACGGCCTGCGACACGAGCGAACGCCAGTAGCCGACACTGCCCGGCCGCGCTTCCGGCACCCCGGTTTCGGCGGACCAGCGGACGGCGTCGCCGTAGAGGTGGGCCTGCGCGATCGTCTGGTTCGCGCCGACGTGCCGAAGCTCCGGAGGCCGGTCGGCCGTAAGAACGAGCATCGGCACCCGGGACTGGTCGGCTTCGAGCACCGCGGCGTGGAAGTGCGCGGTCGCCGTCCCCGACGTGCACAACAGTGGCGCGGGGCGGCCGGTCCCGCGCGCGAGACCGAGCGCGAGGAACGATGCCGACCGTTCGTCGATGCGCACGTGGAGTCGCACTCGGTCGTCCGCGGCAAACGCGAGCGCGAGCGGGGTCGAACGCGACCCCGGTGCCAGCACCGCGTCGGTCACACCGTGGCGGACGAGCTCGTCGACGACGACGAGGGCAAACGCCGAGCCCGCGTTGTGGCCCGCGCGTCGCGGTTCACGCGGCACGGTCGGCCGCCTCCATGCGATCCAGCCACTCCACCGTCGTCGCCGGGTCGGCCGTGCACCGGTCGGCACGCGGCTCGACCCTGCGCACCGGCAGTGCTCCGTCGACCGGCACCAGCGAGTCGTCGGAGACGTCACCGTCGATGAGCGGCAACGTGCCGAGCCCGCAGGCGAACGGCAGCTCCGGCAGCGCAGCGGCAAGGGCGACACCGGCCGCGAGTCCGACGGACGTCTCTACCGCACTCGACACGACCACCGGCAGGCCGCACGACTCGGCCACTTCGAGGCACCGGCGTACGCCGCCGAGCGGTTGCACCTTGAGTACGACGATGTCCGCCGCGTGCAGTCCGGCGATGCGCAACGGGTCGTCAGCCGTGCGCACCGACTCGTCGGCAGCAAGGCGGACGTCGACGCGACGGCGAAGCGCGGCCATGTCGTCGAGCGATCGCACCGGTTGTTCGGCGTACTCCAGGTCGAACGCGTCCAGCGCCGTCAACGCGGTCACGGCCTCGTCGACCGTCCAGGCCCCGTTCGCGTCGACGCGCACCTTGCCTTCCGGGCCGATGGCGTCGCGCACGGCTTCGACGCGGGCGACGTCGTCGGCGAGCGACTGTCCGCGTTCGGCGACCTTCACCTTCGCGGTGCTGCAGCCCGACCCGCGGACGAGCTCGGCCGCGCGGTCCGGGTCGACCGCTGGGACTGTCGTGTTGACCGGCACGGAGTCGCGCAGCGGCGCGGGCCATCCGAGGTCAGCGGCCTCGCGTGCCGCCGCAAGCCACCGGGCGCACGTCGCCGCGTCGTAGTCGGGAAACGGGGAGAACTCGCCCCAGCCGGCGGCGCCGCGCAGCAGCACTCCGGTCCGCCGGTCCTGGCCGCGAAAACGCACCCGCATCGGGAAGTCGAACACGAGCACGTCTCCCGATGCGGTCATGCGAGCAGCAGCCCGGCCGCGAGCAGCACCGCGACGGCGAGCTCGAGCCGGCCCGTCCCGCCGAGCGCCGGGATCAGCGCACGCCCCACTCCGCCGCCACGCACCGCGTTGACCGGCTCGCGCGCCAGCGGGATCGCGAGCAGCACGAGCACCGGCCATGCCGAGTGCGATGCCAACGGCACCCCGATCGCCGCGAGCGCAAGTGCCGCCGCGATGAGTCCGACGAACAGCAGCCGGGTGCGCGCCTCGCCGATCCGCACGGCCAGCGTGCGCTTGCCGGCCACGGCGTCGGTTGGCACATCGCGCAGGTTGTTCACGACGAGGATCGCGACGGCCAGCAGCCCGGTTGCCACGCCGCCGATCCATGCCGCCGCGGGCACCTCCCGGTGCTGCACGTACGACGACCCCGCGGTTGCGACGAGGCCGAAAAAGACGAAGACGAAGACCTCACCGAGTCCGGCCGATGCATAGGGTCGCGGCCCTCCGCTGTAGCCGAGCAAGGCGATGAACGACCCCAGCCCCACGAGCAACAGCCACCACGAGACCGCCGCGGCGAGCACGACGCCCGCGACCGCAGCGACTGCGATCGCGACGAACACCGCCGCGAGCATCGTCGGCGGTGACACCAGCCCGCTGGCGACCGCGCGGCGCGGCCCGGCGCGTTGCACGGTGTCGATTCCGCGCACTCCGTCGAAGTAGTCGTTGGCGAAGTTGACCGCGACCTGGACCGCCACCGCGACGAGCAACGCCAGCAGGAACCGCCACCACACCAGGCCGCCGGCCTCGGTGCCTGCAGCGGTGCCGACGAGCACCGGTGCCGCCGAGGCGGGCAGGGTGCGCGGCCGTGCGGCTTCGACCCACACGTTCACCTGTGCCGCACCCTCCGCCGCTCGCGGCCTGCGTCGGTTCCGGGCCGCCTACCGTCTAAGCGTGCCAGCCGACGGTCGACCGCGCCTCGTCGCCCTCGACCTGCCACCCGGTCCCGACTTCATCGCCGCGCTGGACGACGCCTGGTCGCGCGGAGATGCCGTGCTCCCGCTCGACCCGAACGCGCCGCCGGCCGACCGTGCGCGGCTCGCCGACGCACTCGGCGCAGGCGAAGCCGTCGAGCCCGGCACCGCGCTCGTCATCGCCACGTCGGGTTCAACCGGCGAGCCGAAGGGCGCGGTCCTGACCGCCATCGCTCTGCGCGCATCGGCCGACGCGACCGCCGCCCGGATCGGCCGGCGTCCCGACGACTGCTGGTTGTCGTGCCTGCCGTGGCATCACATCGGCGGGCTGCAGGTGCTGCTCCGCTCGAGGTACGACGCGACTCCGCTCGTCGTACACGACCGCTTCGATGTGGAGCGGGTCGCGGCCGAGCACGACCCGACCCTGGTCTCGCTCGTGCCGACGCAGCTCGTGCGGCTGCTCGATGCCGGCGTCGACCTGACGAGGTTCCGCGCCATCCTGCTCGGCGGCGCACCTGCTCCGCCGCCGCTGCTCGAGCGAGCGCGCGCCGACGGAGTGCGGGTGGTCACGACGTATGGCATGAGCGAGACCGCGGGTGGCTGCGTCTATGACGGCCGTCCACTCGACGGCGTCGACGTCCGCATCGCGGATGACGGTCGCGTCCTGTTGCGCGGCCCGATGCTGATGACCGGCTATCGCGGCCGGCCCGACCTGACGGCCGAAGCGCTACGCGACGGCTGGCTGCACACCGACGACCTGGGCCGGTGGGACGGTACGCATCTCGTCGTCGACGGCCGTCGCGACGACGTCATCGTGACCGGCGGCGAGAACGTCGCCGCCACTCGCGTCGCCGCGCTGCTTGCCGAGCATCCCGCCGTCGCCGACGTCGCGGTCACCGGCGTCGCCGACGCGCAGTGGGGGGAGCGGGTCGTCGCGGTCGTCGTCGCGCGAGGAACGCCGCCGACCCTCGCCGAGCTGCGACGGTGGGTGTCGTCGCGGGCGAGTGCAGCGCACGCACCGCACCAGCTCGTCGTCGTCTCCGACATTCCTCGGCTGACGACGGGCAAGCCGGACCGGCGCGCGGTGCGTGCGCTCGCTGGAGGTGGCGCCTGACTCAGGCTGCGCCGCGGCGCAGTCCGGACAGCCAGTCGGCGTCGCCGCCTTCGACGGCGTAGAGCTCGACCGCGTTCGGCGGAGCGGCGAGGTCGAGCAGCAGGCTGACCGGGACACCGGCAGCGAGGAGAGTCATGACGCTCTCGTCTGAGGTCATGGTCGCCTCCTTTCGGGAATGTCCCGATAAGCATCGGTCCGACAGGCCCAACAACTGTTGAGCCGAACGGGCGAACTGGCGGGGCAATCGGTGCAACAGCAGGCACGGAGCCGTCCCGTCAGGGACGTCCCAGAGCTCGCCCCGTCCCGTCAGGGACGTCCCAGAGCGCGATAGTGCCAACCGGCGTCTCGCCAGCGGTCGGGGTCGAGCGCGTTGCGGCCGTCGACGATGTTGCGCCGGGCGACGACGCCGCCGAGCAGGTCCGGGTCCATGTCGCGGAACTCGCGCCACTCCGTGAGATGCAGTACGACGTGGGCATCGCGCGCCGCGTCGACCGCGGACTCGGCGTAGGTCAGCGCGGGGTAGTGCCGGCGCGCGACGTCGAGCGCGGCGGGGTCATAGACAGTGACGACCGCACCGCGCTCCTTGATGCGGCTCGCGACATCGAGCGCGGGGGAGTCGCGGATGTCGTCGCTGTTGGGTTTGAACGACGCACCCAGCACGCCGACGCGTCGACCGGCAAGGTCGCCGTCGACCGACTCGAGCGCGAGGTCGACCATGCGCGCGCGCCGGCGCTGGTTGATCGCGTCGACTTCGCGCAGGAAGGACAGGGCTTGGTCGACACCGAGCTCATCGGCCCGGGCCATGAACGCGCGGATGTCCTTGGGCAGGCAGCCGCCGCCGAAACCGAGCCCGGCGGCCGCGGCGAGGAGATCCTGCGCGAGGTCTACAAGCCGCTGCTCGACGTCGAGACCCCGCTGGTCGTCACCGACTACGCCACCGCCGAGCTGGTGAAGGTCTCGGCCAACGCCTTCCTCGCCACCAAGATCTC
>JAFAQI010000504.1 GCA_019246495.1 Frankiales bacterium
TCGCGCAGGACTTCACCGTGTTCGGCGGGAGCCTCGGCGAGGTCTTCGGCGAGAAGATCGTCAAGGTCATGGACCTGGCCATGAAGACCGGCTGCCCGGTCATCGGCATCAACGACTCCGGCGGCGCTCGTATTCAGGAGGGCGTGGTCGCACTCGGCCTCTACGCCGAGATCTTCTATCGCAACGTGATGGCCTCCGGCGTGATCCCGCAGATCTCGCTGGTGCTGGGTCCGTGCGCGGGTGGCGCGGTCTATTCGCCGGCGATCACGGACTTCACGTTGATGGTCGACCAGACCTCGCACATGTTCATCACCGGGCCGGACGTCATCAAGACGGTGACCGGTGAGGACGTGACGTTCGAGGATCTCGGCGGGGCGCGCACGCACAAAACGAAGTCCGGCGTCGCGCACTTCATGGCGAACGACGAGACCGACTGCCTCGAGCTGACGAAGGCGTTGCTCAGCTACCTGCCGGCAAACAATCTCGATGAGCCCCCGTCGTACGACGAGGAAGACCTCGACACTCTCGTCGACGAGGCGTTCCTCGACACGTTCATCCCGGACAGCTCGAACCAGCCTTACGACATCAAGACCGTCATCGAGCACGTCGTCGACGACGATGAGTTCCTCGAGGTGTCGGCGCTGTTCGCGCCCAACATCGTGTGCGGCTACGCGCGGGTCGACGGCCGCAGCGTCGGCGTGGTGGCGAACCAGCCGATGGCTTACGCCGGGACGCTCGACATCGATGCGTCCGAGAAGGCTGCGCGGTTCGTGCGGACGTGCGACGCGTTCAACGTGCCGATCCTGACGTTCGTCGACGTACCGGGTTTCCTGCCGGGCACGTCGCAAGAGTGGGGCGGCATCATCCGCCGTGGCGCGAAGCTGCTCTACGCGTTTGCCGAAGCGACGGTGCCGAAGGTGACCGTCATCACGCGGAAGGCTTACGGCGGGGGGTACGACGGCATGGGGTCGAAGCACCTGCGGGCGGACGTGAACCTGGCGTGGCGGTCGGCGGAGATCGCCGTGATGGGCGCGCCAGGAGCGGCGAACATCCTGTATCGGCGCGAGATTGCTGACGCGGAGGATCCGGAGGCGCGGCGCAAGGAGCTCATCGCCGACTACGAGGACCACTTCGCGAACCCCTACATCGCGGCCGAGCGCGGTTACGTGGACGCGGTGATCCCGCCGTCGCGGACGCGTCGCGAGGTGATCCGCGCGTTGCGCCTGCTGCGGACGAAGCGCGAGACGTTGCCGCCGAAGAAGCACGGAAACATCCCGCTGTGACGGGTGCCGAGGACGAACCGCCGCCGCTGCTGCTGCGGGTGGTGCGCGGCGGGGAGCCGACAGCGGAAGAGGTCGCGGCGCTCGTCGCTGCGGTGACCGCAGTGTCGGCTGGATCGGCGTTGTCGGCGGGGGCGGGCGCGGCCCGCGCCGGTCGCGGGTGGGGGTCGCGTGCGGCGCGGCTTCGCGTTCCGCTGCACCCCGGCCCCGGCGCATGGGTCGCCAGCGGCCGACCCCATTAAGCGCCTGTCACTCGACCGGCTGGGCGTAGGAAAAGACGCAAAGAAGAGGGCACCACGCCGAGGGGATGCGGCGCAGCAGTCCCGCGCACCGAACCGTGGCCACGGTCAGCCAACCGCGTTGGGCGCGAGGGTTGAAAAATTGTTGTGGATAAAGGGAAATTCGGTGGGCTTCGCATTGACAACTGTCAGAGACGACTACTAGAATCGAACACATGTTCGAGTCGAGCAGCGAGCCTGGCAGGTGGGACGCCTGGCGTGGCGTCGACACCGCAACCCTGGCCGCCGACTTGGCACAGCTGGACTGGCCGACCGAAGCGGACGTCGACCCGGAGCACGCCCCCGCCCCGATCTGGGCCGGCAGTGATGCCGATGCCGGGCGCGCGGATGTGCCTGGTGACGGTGGTCAGCGGGACAACGCCGAGAGCGGCCCGCACAGTGAGAGCAATGGCTGGCTGGACCGGCTGGTTGCCGCGGACCCTGAGCAGCGACCCGTGCCCACCGCCGCGCAGGTCGTTGCGGAGGCCGAGCATGCGCCGGTGACCGGGAGGTTGGTGTGCCGGCTCGCGCAGGTCGACCCGGCGTCGCTGGATGCCGACGGTCAGGTCGGGCTGGCGGTGGCGTGGAGCCGGGTCCGCAACTCCGCCGACGCCCGGGTCGTCGACGCAGTTGCGAGGCTTGCGGCCGGTGGGGACGGGGCGGATCCGTGGGATCCGGCGTCGTTCACCTGGGCCGAGGTCGGTGCGGCGTTACGCCTCGGGGACGGTGCCGCGACCGGTCTGGTGCACACCGCCCGGACCCTGACCGGCGACCTGCCGGCGACGCTGGAGGCGATGCGGGCCGGGCAGCTGACCCGGCAGAAAGCCGACGTGATCGTCGAGCTCACCGCCGGACTCACCCCCGAGCAGCGCAGCGAAGTGGAACAGGCGACGCTGACGAAAGCCGCGGACCGCACGCCGGCGCAGCATCGGGCGGCGGTCCGCCGGCAGGTCGACCGGATCGACCCCGACGCGCTCGACCGTCGCCGGGCGAAAGCCCGCGCCGACATCCGGCTGGTCCGCGCGCACCTCGGCGACGGCATGGGTGAACTGTTCGCCGCCATGCCCTCGGAAGACCTCGACATCATCTGGGAAGCAGCCGACGCCTGGGCGAGGCGGGAGAAGGCCGACGGACACCCCGACACCCTCGACCAGCTCCGCGTCGCAGCGATCGTGCGCTGGGCCGAGTCCTTCCTCACCCACGGCGACCCCACCACCTGCGACACCCACTGCACCCTGCCCGACACCACCACCGTCGACAGCCAGTGCCAGGCCGCACCAGGCAGCGACGCGACTGCTGCTCCCGTCGGGGCGGGATGCCGTCCGCGGCGGCACGGCCGGCCGGTGGTGTTGAACCTGCTGTGGGACCTGCCGTCCTACCTCGGGCTCACCGACAACCCCGGCATGAGCCTCGCCTCCGGCGCCAGCATCCCCGCCGCAGTGCTGCGTGACCTCGCCGCCGACAACGCCGAGGTACGCCGGCTGCTGTACGACCCGACCACCGGACACCTCCGCGACGCCACCCCGGACACCTACCGGCCCACCGCCATGCTGTCCGCGTTCCTCGCCCTACGCGACGTCTGCCCCACCACCCCCACCGGATCCCCCACCCCAGCCACCAGCGGCGATCTCGACCACGTCATCAACCACGCCGACGGCGGACCCACCACCGCCGAGAACCTGCACTCCCCAACCCGCCGCTGGCACCGCGCCAAAACCTTCCAACACTGGACCGTCACCACCAACCCCGACGGCACCTGGACCTGGACCTCCACCCGCACCCACCGCAGCTACACCAGCCGACCCTTCGACTACCGCCTCGGCCCCTAACCTGCCGACCTCCGCAATCCATGGCGGTGCCGACAGCCCCCGGCCGCCGTACGTCGCACCGCACCTGCGCCCGTCCCGCGCGCACGCCCACCACGCCACCAGGCCGTCGCCCGACGACGGCCCCATCGGCATGCCCGCAGACCCGGCGATAGCGTGCGGCCGTGGTTGTTGCGATCCCGCCCGAGGAGTTCGCCGCGTCCGACGGTGTCGCGGACTGGCGGGTGCTTCCGTCGGGTGAAGTCGGCATCTACTTCCGCACCGGGACGTTCGCTGCCGGACTCGATTTGCTCAACGTCATCGGCCGGCTGGCGGAGGAGGCCAACCACCATCCTGATGTCGACCTCCGTTACGCCGGCATGACGGTACGCCTGCTGACGCACGAGGTCATGGCACTCACCGAACGCGACGTTGCAATGGCGCGCAAGATCTCGGCCGCCGCGGCCGATGCGGGCGTCACCGCCGACCCGACAGCCCTCCACCACCAGCCCGGCTGATCAGACGATCGGCGGGCGGCCAAGTCTTGTCATGCGCCACGCCGATCGCCAGCGGATCGGTCGCCGCTCCCCCGCGGGCAGCCGCCAACCGTCCCGGAATCCCCGCAGCGACTCCCGCCGCTCGCCGGCACCCCGTGCCCGGAGCAACGTCGCCACACCCCAGACAAGCAGATAGGCCTCGAGCAACGGATGCGGCAGGTTACGCCGCGCCACCCACACCCGGTTGCGCGCGCCGACGCGGGCATGGCCGGGCTGGCGGAACGGCGCAGCCGGCGGGTTCACGACCGTGAGATCGGCGGCGTAGCGCACCCGGCAACCGAGGTCGATCACCCGCCAGGCGAGCTCGATGCCCTCATGGCCGTACCAGAACTGCCCCGGCCAGCCACCCACGGCGTCGAACGCCGTACGGCGAATGAACGAACACCCCTCCCAGAACCACACGACATCGCCCGCCCGCTCCGGGTCACCGGTCCGCAGCCGCGGCACGTGCCGGCGTCCACTCGACGAGCCGTCGGGCGCGATCGCGCGAGGCTGCAGCACCGCGAGCTGTGGATCCCGGTCGAACTCCGCCACGGCCCGCGCGACGACAGCGCGGTCGCGCAGCTCGAGGTCGTCGTCGAAGAAAAGCAACACGTCGCCGGTCACCTCGGCAGCGCCGATGTTGCGC
>JAFAQI010000553.1 GCA_019246495.1 Frankiales bacterium
GGCCTCGTCGCCGACGAACAGCACGGCGATGTCGGTCCGGATCACCCGCGGCTTGCCCGCTTGGCGCTCGGGATAGGACCACACGAAGCCCTTGTTGGCGACGCGGAAGTCGAAGCCGTCGCTGTCGATCTCCTCGACGCCGGCCAAGCCGAGTGCGATTCGCCGTACGTCGTCCGCATCAGCCACGACGACCGACCGAGAACCGCGACGGATTCACGGGCACAGCCTAGGCAGCCCCGTGTGACAGCCGGCTAGCAAAACCGTGCCTCGGGGATAGCAGGGAAGAGCACGGCGACCGCGAAGCGGCGGATATGCACCGGTTCTCACGTCACACTTCGTCCGTCTTCGCCGCAGCCCTTGTTTTCGCCGGCTCCGGTCTGCTGACGACCACGGCAATGGCCGCAGCCTTCGACAAGCAGGTCACCCTGCCTGGTCATCCCGGGCACAACTCGGTGAGCTTCAAGGGCCACGCGCCGTTCAACAACGGTCAGGCCAACCTGCTCTTCGACGACGCGAACGGCGCATGCAATCCCGCTGACCCCAACGGCAAGATCTTCCGCGATGAGCACCTCATCAAGGTCAACGTCCCGAAGAAGGTGAACCCGCGCTACGACGTCCTGATTCGCTTCCAGATCAACTGGACGCCGCACCCGGTCAACCAGGAGCCCGCGCAGGACATGCGGATGGACCTCTACGGGCCCGACAAGAAGCTGGTCGCGTCCTCTGACGGAAGCCAGACGTCCGAGGGGATCAGCGTCACCGCGCCGGTCGGCGGCATCTACGACATGGTCGTCTGCGCGTTCCAGACCACGCCCGACGGTCAGGACTACACCGGCTCGGTCACCGCCTCGCTGCTGAATCCGCCCGCGTCACCTCAAGCGCGCGGCGTCAGGGCCCCGACGTACCACCAGTTCGAGGCGCCCACCGGCACCGCCAAAGACGCCGGCGAGCCCTCCATCGGCAACAACTGGAAGAGCGGCGCGACGCTGTTCACGTCCAACACCCATGAGTACCTCGTCAAGTTCAACCTCAAGAACAAGACGTCGAAATGGACTCTGGTGAATACCGACATCGCCGACCCGTCGAACAAGGTGTCGCTCGACCCGATCGGGTTCACCGACTCGAAGACCGGCCGGACGTTCGTGAGCCAGCTGCTGTTCGTCTGCTCGGGCGCGGCCTACAGCGACGATGACTTCAAGACCCAGAGCATCCCGAGCCAAGGATGTGCGGCCGGGATCAACGGCTTCGACCATCAGACGTTCGGCGGGGGCGTGTTCCCGAAGGGGATGTCCAGCCTCACCGGCTATCCGCACGCCGTCTACTACTGCTCGCAGGCCCAGGCGCTCGTCCTCGGCGGAGCGACGTGCGCGCGAAGCGACACCGGTGGTCAGACCTTCAACCCTCCGGTCGAGATCTTCCACACCGCATGTTCCGGCATCCACGGGCACGTCCGCGTCGCACCGAATGACGGGACGGTCTACGTCCCCAACACCAACTGCCACGGCAAGCAGGGCGTCGCGGTCTCGCGCAACGGCGGCCAGAGCTGGACGGTTCACACGATCCCCGACTCCTACGCCGGACAGAGCGACCCGTCGATCTCCGCCGGCAAGGACGGCACCCTCTACTTCGGCTACGCCGACGGCACCGGCCGCGCGAAGGTCGCCGTATCTCGAGACCACGGCAACACCTGGAGCCGGTCGATCGACGCCGGTGGGCCGTTCGGCATCCGCAACACGGAGTTCTCCGAGGTCATTGCCGGTGACGGCGACCGGGCGGCGTTCGCATTCCTCGGCACCACCACTCGTGGCTCGACGCAGGCGACAAGCTTCGGGTTGAACAAGGCCGGCTCGAAGTACGTCGGTGGCACCTGGCACCTCTACATCGCGACGACCTACGACCGCGGTCGCCACTGGACGACCGTGGACGCGACGCCGAACGACCCCGTCCAGCGCGGTTGCATCTGGAACAGCGGCGGCAGCGTCCCGTGTCGAAACCTGCTCGACTTCAACGACATCACCCTCACGAAGGCCGGTCAGGTCGAGGTCGCAATCGCCGACGGCTGCCTCGGGCCGTGCCTGCACTCGACCCAACTGAAGGACAACCCGTTCGCCAACCAGGGCGCGGTCATCCGGCAGATGTCCGGGCGCGGGCTCTTCGCGGCGTACGACAAGAAGTCGCAGTCCTCGGGAGGCCGCACCGGAAGCCGTGGCACCGGGAACAACGGCACCAGCGGAGGCTCCGGAGCTACCGTGTCCAGCGGATCGCTGGCGAACACCGGGATGTCGCCGGTCCTGCCGCTGGTCGCGTCCCTGTTCATCCTGGCCGGCCTGGGTCTCGCCGTCGTACGACGCCCCGGCCGCCGGTCGCGCGTCTAGAGGTGGCTGTCACCAGCCGGCCGGGTCAGGCCGGCTGGTGCTCCTCGCTCTGGGCCGGGGCGGCTTCAGCTGACGGGTCAGTGGCAGCGTCGAGGCGGATCTCGCCGCTCTCTCCGGGCTGGGAGTGCTCGCCGGTCCGCTGCTGCGGAATGACGACCGTCGTCGTCTCCGCCAGCTTCGGGTGACTCCGGGCGAGGCGTGACGCGGACTGCGCGAGCATCGTTCCGCTGACCCCGGCGCCTTGGACCGCGGCGAGGAACTCGTCCGCCTCGATCCGCAGCAGCGTGCACGCGGTGTCGGTGCGGACGGTCGCGGTGCGCGGCAGGCCGCGGAGGATGCCGATCTCGCCGAAGTAGGCCGGTGCGGTCATCTCGCGCAGCCGCCGCGTACGCAGGCCTTCGCCGCGCGCGGTCACGGTCACGGTGCCCTCGGTCAGTACCCACAGCGCATCGGCCGTCGCGCCCTCGCGGATGACCGTCGACGCAGCGGGCAAGGTCGACTCCACCGACGCCGCCGCCAGCCGCTCCAGCGCCGCCTTCGACGCACCGGCGAACAGGTCCAGCGACTCGAAGAGCGCGATCCGCGGCCGCAGCGCACGGACGACAGCGGTCGACTTCCGGTCGGCGCGGATAACGGGACCGATGCCCAGCACGGAGGCTCCCGCGAAGCCGAAGCCGATCGCCAGCAACGTTCCCTTGAGCCCGATCGAGTGCAGGATCGCCGCGGTGATGAAGCTCGCGACCAGCAGCGACGCCGGCAACGCGGACTCGAAGATGCCGAACACCCGGCTCAGCACCTCGCGGCGTACCTCGCGTTGCAGCGCCGTGATTGCGAGCACGTCGACGATCACCATGCCCACGCCGCTGACCACGAGCAGCACGAACGCGATCGCGGGTGTATGCACGTAACCCAGCGCCGCGAACGGCAGCGCAAGCAGGAACATGCCGAGCAGCAGCACGGGTGCGAGGCGCAGCGCCGCGCTGCAGCGGTTCGCCAACCCCGCCGCCACCACACCGCCGAGCGCGAAGGCGGCGACGAGATAGCTGTAGCCGTTGGACCCGGTGCCGAGCTGCTCGCTGAGCGGCACGTTGATGATCGTGCTCGCGGCGTAGACCGCGGAGTCGAGACAGCAGAACGCCACCAGCACGAACGCGATTCGCTGCTGCCACAGCGCCGAGAAGCCGTCGGTGATCTGTTGCCGAAGTCCCTCACCGGCCGCGCCGGCATCGCCGTAGCTGCGAACGTGCAACCGCGCCACGATCAACGCCGCCGCGAGGAAGCTCATCGCGTTGAGCGCGATCCCGGCCGCGGGCGATCCGGCGACGAGCATCAATCCGCCGATGCCCGGACCGACAACCACGACGATGCTCTCGAGCGCACCGAACACACCGTTGGCCGCGACGAGGTCACGTTCTCCGACAATGTCGGGAAGCACGGCGCCGGACGCCGGGCGGTAGCCGCTGACGACCGCGCCGAGGGCGGCGGCGAAGCAGAGCGCGAGCGCCGGGGGGCCGTTGCGCGCGACGACGAGCGCCAGCGCAGTCGATGCGACGAACGCCAGCATCGCCGACGCGAACATGACCTTCGTGCGCTCGTA
The DNA here is from genome assembly GCA_019246495.1 of Frankiales bacterium. Lineage (GTDB taxonomy): Bacteria > Actinomycetota > Actinomycetes > JAFAQI01 > JAFAQI01 > JAFAQI01. Next base: position 3,973 of record JAFAQI010000553.1, read on the forward strand.
TCGGTCGGCGAGCACCCCGGCGTACGTCGAACAGATCGCGCGCGGCACCCAGCCCGCCGCCGTCGTCGCGGCGATCCAGGTCGGCGAGTGCGTGCGGTCGAAGACCCAGACGATGAGGACGACGCTCGACGCCCAGCCACCGACCTGATCGATGACGAACGCACCGGTGAGCAGGCGAAAGTCGCGGTTGCGGAACACGTCGCGATAGCGGCTCTTGCCCGATGTCTCCACGTCCGCCCCCACCTGTGCGTCGGCGGCCCGCGCCGCGGGCTCAGAACCACTGTGGCGCGCGCGGCTGCTCCGGTCAGGAGATGCCGGACTTCTCCGCAGATGCCCGATTGCGCCCCTGATCCGCGGCTGTTGTTGCGGCGGTCAGTCGTCGAGCAG
>JAFAQI010000554.1 GCA_019246495.1 Frankiales bacterium
AGCAGCCGCAACGACATTCCGAGGTCGACAGCCGCCTGATGCGTCATGCGCGCGAGCTGTCCGGCACCGACCATGCCGACACGCGGAGCGACCACGCGCCGTACCGTATCGGCTGCCTTCGGCGCATCTACGATGCAGGCGATGAACGCGCGCGTGACGGCGTCCGGCCCGGTACGCCGCGCCGACGTCGAGGGCTGGTTTCCCGCCGACGACCGGGTCCTGTTCACCGAGCTGCTCGGCTGGCAGAGCCGCACCCAGCCGCCGGGCAACCTCGTCGAGCTGGGTGCCTACCTCGGCAAGAGCGCCATCGTCATCGGCGACCACGTGCGCGACGGCGAGTCATTCACGGTGTGCGACCTGTTCGGGATGGAGCCCGACGCGAGCGACGTCCGCAGCGAGGTCACCGAGCAGTACGGCGGACTCACCCGCGAGCGTTTCGAGCAGAACTATCTCGCGTTCCACGACAGCCTTCCGGTCGTCGTACAGGCAGCAACGTCCGAGATCGGCAAGCACGTCGCGGCGGGCAGCTGCCGCTTCGTCCACGTCGATGCCTCGCACCTCTACCGGCACGTGGCGGGCGACCTGGTCGACGCGCGGCGGCTGTTGCGTCCCGACGGCCTCGTCGTCGTCGACGACTTCCGGGCCGAGCACACACCCGGTGTCGCGGCAGCGGTCTGGGAGGCGGTGCTCGGTGCCGGGCTGCGCCCGGTCGTCCTCAGCCGGCAGAAGTTCTACGGGACGTGGGGTGATCCGGAGCCGGCGCGGTCGTTCGTCGAAGACCTTCTCCGCGACCGGCCGCGGTGGCGGTTCGTCGAGGACGAGATCGCTGGGCAACGAGTGGTCGTCGTACGCCGTCCGATCCGACGCAAGACCGCCGCGCCGGCACCAGCTCCCGTCGACAAGACCGAGCGCGGTGTGCCGCGCCGGCTGGCGAGAGCCGCGCGCCGGATGCTCAGACCGGAAGGCCCAGCTGGCGGGCGATGAGCATCCGCTGCACCTCGCTCGTCCCCTCACCGATCTCGAGGATCTTCGAGTCCCGCCAGTGCCGGGCGACCGGGAACTCGTTCATGAACCCGTAGCCACCGAAGACCTGGGTCGCGTCCCGCGCGTTGTCGACGGCGATGGTCGAGGAGTAAAGCTTCGCGATCGCGGCCTCGCGCTTGAACGGCTGCCCGGCGGCCATCTTGGCTGCGGCGTCGCGGTAGGCGAGCCGGGCGACGTGGGTGCGCATCTCCATGTCGGCGATCCGGAACGCCACCGCCTGGTAGCTGCCGATCGTCTGGCCGAACGCCTCGCGCTCCTTCGCGTAGCGCACCGACTCGTCGACGCAGCCCTGGGCGAGCCCGACGGCCAGGGCGCTGATCGCGATGCGGCCCTCGTCCAGCGTCGACAGGAACTGCGCGTAGCCGCGGCCGCGCTCGCCGAGCACGTTGCCCGCCGGCACCCGGCAGTCGCGAAACGACAGCTCACGGGTGTCAGAGGCGTGCCAGCCGACCTTGGAGTACTTCTTCGACGGCGTGAACCCGTCGTGCGGGACCGGCACCATGATGCTCGTCAGCTCCGGCCGGCCGTCGGCGCGCTCGCCGGTCCGGCACAGCACCGTGACCAGCCGCGTGATGTCGGTGCCGGAGTTGGTGATGAACGCCTTGGTGCCGTTGACAACCCACTCCTCGCCGTCCAGCACCGCCCGCGTACGCGGGTTGCCCGCGTCGGATCCGCCGCCGGGCTCGGTCAGCCCGAAGGCCGCCAGGCTTTCGCCGCTGCACAGCTGCGGAAGCCACTCCTGCTTCTGCTCCTCGGTGCCGAACCGATAGACCGGCATCGAGCCGAGGCCGACCGCCGCCTCCAGCGTGATCGCGACCGACGAGTCGGCGCGGGCGAGCTCTTCGATCGCCAGGCACAGCGCGAGGAAGTCTCCGCCCATCCCGCCGTACTCCTCGGGGAACGGGATGCCGAACAGGCCGAGCTCGCCCATCTGCCGGATGACGTCGTAGGGGAACTCCTCGGTCCGGTCGAACTCCTCGGCCCGCGGCGCCACCACCGTGCGAGTGAAGTCCTCGACCGTCTTGCGAAATGCTTCATGCTCGTCGCTGAGCCGATGATCCATGGGCGCAGTGTTCCACGCCGGTATCCTCGGATGTCGTGACCGTGGCAAGCCTCCGCCGCCTCTACAAGACGTTCGAGACGTTGATCCACGAGATCGCGAAGTTCGGGCTTGTCGGCGCCTTCAATTACCTGATCGACGTCGGGCTGTTCAACCTGCTCGTCACGCAATGGCTGCACCACAAGCCGCTCACCGCCAAGGCGTTGTCGACCGTCGTCGCCGCGACGTCGTCGTACTTCATGAACCGGCACTGGACCTGGCGTGACCGCGCCCGCACCGGGCTCGTGCGGGAGTACTCGTTGTTCATCGCGCTCAGCGCTATCGCGCTCGGGCTGACCCTGGGCTGCCTGGCGTTCGGCGAGTACGTGCTGCACGAGCAGTCACTGCTCGCGCGGAACTTCTGGGGCAACGTCGTCGGCGTCGGTGTTGCGATGGTCTGGCGGTTCTGGTCGTTCAAGCGCTGGGTGTTCCTGGAGCCCGAGCCGGATCGCAGCGACGACGCGCTGCACGCCGCGCTGCTCTGACCCTCCCGGTCAGACCGGCGTGACGCCGTGCCGGCGCCGGGCGAAGGTGCGGTCCTTGCCGGCGTACGCCGCGAACCTGCGGATCAGCTCGTCGCGCAGGTCTTCGGGCTCGACGATGTGGTCGACGACGAGCTCACTAGCGAGCCGGACGATGTCGATGTCGGTGTTGTAGTCATCGCGCAGCTTCTGCACGTAGGCCTCGCGCTCGGCCTCGTCCTCGATGGCCTGGATGCGGTTGTAGTGCACCGCGTTGACCGCCGCCTCCGCGCCCATCACGGCGATCATCGCGGTCGGCAGCGCGAGCGTGGCGTCCGGCTCGAAGCCCGGCCCGGCCATCGCATAGAGGCCAGCGCCGTAGGCCTTGCGCACGATCACCGAGATCTTCGGGACGGTCGCCTCGGACACCGCACTGATCATCTTGGCGCCGTGCCGGATGATGCCTTCGCGCTCGACCGCCGTACCAACCATGAAGCCAGGCACGTCGGCGAGGAACAGCAGCGGCACGTTGAACGCGTCGCACAGCTGGATGAACCTGGTCGCCTTGTCGGCGGAGTCGACGAACAGCACGCCGCCCTTGAACATCGGGTTGTTGCCGACGATGCCGACGACCTTGCCGTCGAGCCGGCCGAAGCCGACGACGAGCTCGCGCGCCCACAACGCGTGGATCTCGAAGAAGCTGCCGTCGTCGAGCAGCGCCTTCACGTAGCGGCGCATGTCGAACGCCTGCCGCTCGCTCGCCGGAACGAGCGCGCGGAGGTCACCCTTCCCGCCTGACGTTGCGGGAGCGACCGGCGGCTGCTCGGTCCAGTTCGACGGCAGGTAGGACAGGTAGCGCTTGACGAGGTCGAGCGCCTCCGGCTCGGTCTCGGCGAGGAAGTGGCCGACACCCGACACGGAGCAGTGCATCTTGGCGCCGCCCATCTCCTCGAGCGTCGTCTTCTCACCGACGACCATCTCGACCATGCGCGCCGAACCGAGATACATGGACGCGTTGCCCTCGACCATGATGACGACGTCGCAGAACGCGGGGATGTAGGCGCCGCCGGCGGCACTCGGGCCGAACAGCGCGCAGACCTGCGGGATGCTGCCGGACGCGCGGACCTGAGTGTGGAAGATCTTGCCGGCGCCACGGCGGCCCGGAAACATCTCCACCTGGTCGGTGATGCGGGCGCCGGCGGAGTCGACCAGCCACACCATCGGTACGCCGAGCCGGTAGGCGTTCTCGATCGTCCGGATGATCTTCTCGACGGTGCGGGCGCCCCAGGACCCGGCCTTCACGGTCGAGTCGTTCGCCATCAGGCAGACCTGTCGCCCGTCGATCTGCGCCGTACCGGTCACGACACCGTCGGCCGGCAGGTCACCGGCCATCGCGTTGGCATAGAGCCCGTCCTCGACGAACGAGCCGTCGTCGACGAGCAGCCGGATGCGCTCGCGCGCGAACAGCTTGCCCTTGGCGGCGTTGGCGGCGTGGTACTTCTCCCCACCACCGCTGCGGATGCGCTCGCGGAGGTCCGCGAGGTGCGGGTGCCCGGGCGCGTCGGCGAGCGGCTGGGTCAGGTCGTCGGTCACGGCGGGGAGCGTAGGCGATCCGGCGAAAATGCCGTGGCGGCGGCCGACTGCTCGTTACGCTCCCCCTACTGACCTATGGGGGGTGTCATGCACGTCACGCTTGCTGGCTTCGTGCTCTTCCTGCACATCACGGTGGCGATCGCTGCATTCATGATGGCGGGCGTCGCGCATGCCGGGCTTCAGGCCGTGGGCCGCGC
>JAFAQI010000565.1 GCA_019246495.1 Frankiales bacterium
CCGGAAGGGGCCCATGCCCATCCCCCGCGCCGCGTCGACGACGTCGTCCGGCACGGCGTCGAGTCCGGCCAGGTTGTTGCGGACGAAGATGACGAGCGTGTAGGTCACGAGCCCGATCTCGACTGTCGTCGCGCTGAGGCCGGTGAATGGGACGAGGATCGCGAACAGCGCGACGGAGGGGATCGCGTAGAGCAGGCTCGTCGCCGCGACGACCGCCGTCTCCGTACGCCGGAACCGGCGTACGAACAGCGAGAGCGGCAGCGAGACAGCGAAGCCGATCCCGACGGCAACCAGCGTGAGGATGACGTGCTCGCGCAGATCCGACAGGATGGTGTCCCTGCGCGTCGAGATGTACTCGGCGCAGATCCAGGCGTTCTGCACGAGACAGCTGGCGGCCGGAAGGGGCATCGCGGTGCAACCTACCGGGGCCGCTGCGGTTGAGTCGATGATCTCGCTGCAGCAGGTGCGCAAGGAGTACGCCGACGGCACCGTCGCGGTTCACGACCTCGACCTCGACGTCGGCCGCGGCGAGGGGGCCGTGCTGATCGGGCCGTCGGGCTGCGGCAAGACCACGACGATGCGGATGATCAACCGGCTCGTCGAGCCGAGCGGGGGACGCATCTTCGTCGACGGTGCCGACGTGACGACCGCCGATCCCGTGAAGCTGCGCCGCACGATCGGTTACGTCATCCAGCAGGTCGGCCTCTTTCCGCACGAGACCGTCCGGGACAACGTCGCCACGGTGCCGCGACTGCTCGGCTGGGACCGCAACCGGACCCGCGCGCGGGTCGGTGAGCTGCTCGAGCTGGTCGGCCTCGACCCGGACCGGTTCGCGAAGCGCTACCCGCACGAGCTGTCCGGCGGCCAGCGGCAGCGCGTCGGTGTCGCCCGCGCCCTCGCCGCGGACCCGCCGGTCCTGCTCATGGACGAGCCGTTCGGTGCAGTCGACCCGATCGCGCGCGACCGCTTGCAGGTGGAGTTCCTCCGGCTCCAGGAGACGGTGCGCAAGACGGTTGTCTTCGTGACCCACGACATGGATGAAGCCGTGCGCGTCGGTGACCGCATCGCCGTGATGCGCGAGGGCGGGCACCTGGAGCAGTACGCCGCTCCCGCCGAGCTCTTCGCCGATCCGGCGACGCCTTTCGTCGCGGACTTCGTCGGGTCGGAGCGGAGCCTGCGTCGCCTGTCGGTCACGCACATCCGCCGGGAGCAGCTCGTCGACTGGCCGACCGCCGCGAGCACCAGCCCACTCAGCGACTGCGCGGCGCGGCTCGACCAGCTCGAGGCCGGCTGGCTCGTGGTGTTCGACGACGGCGTGGTGGCGGGCGTCCTGATGCGCGACGAGGCATCCGGTGATGGCATCGCAGGAGACCGGTTGCGGCGCGTCGCGCCGGTCGACGTGACGACGTCGCTGGAGAGCGTGATGGCGGCGATCCTCGTCTCGCCGGTCGGCGCGGCGATCGTGACCGAAGACGGGCGCTACACCGGAGTGCTCGGCGCCGCGGGAGTCGTCGCGAGCGCGCGCTAGCTGCGCAGGTAGTCGATGAACCGCGCGCGGATCAGCGGCTCGTTGTCGCCAACTCCCCGCCCGAAGAGCTCGCGGACCAGCTCGATAACTTCGGCGATGCCGCCGGTGATGGTGCCGGCGGAGGCGTCCTCGTTGGCGATGTCCTCGGCGGGCGGAAGGTGCTTCACGAGGTCCCAGAAGAAACCGACGTCGTGCTCGCGCTCGGCTCGTGCGAACGCCAGCCGGCGCAGCTCCTCGGTCGGCAGCCGGTCGAGCTCCTCGACGCTCGCCGAACGGGCGCTGGCCTCGTCGTACGACGGTTCGGTCATGGACGCAGCCTAGGCGGCGTCGGGCGGCGCGACGTCGTCAGCAGGTGGTCGCTTCACCCGGCAGACCCGCTCCAGCAACAGCGCAGCGATGACGAGCAGCAGCCCGCATCCAACGCCGAGCGCCGCAGTCCGGGTGTCTGTGCGCGCTTGCGGCCCCGGCGTCTGCGCGACCTTGATGAGGAACCCGGCGTAGCCACCCGTGGCGAGCGAACCCACCACTGACGACGCCTTGGCGAGTGCGGCGAGGCGAGCCACGAAGATCGGATCGATCGGTCGGGTCCCCTCGCGACCGCTCAACCGCGCGCGGGTCATGCCGGCCGTGTAGGCCTCGGCGAGGGCGAGCAGCAACAACCACAGGGGCGCGAGCGACGGCGGTGACTGCACGTCGACGTAGTAGGCGCGGCTCAGCAGGTAGCTGACCGTTCCGGCCAGCAGGAGCAGCAGCGCCAGGAGCCAGAGCCTCGTCGGTCTCACGGTCGCCACCGCCGTACGCCGGAGCGGTCTAGCGAGCGAAGCAACGACCAGACCGGGCCTCGTCCGGGCACGACCGCGTCGGGGTCCACGTCGGACCAGGGGACGAGCACGAACGCTCGCTCATGAGCGCGCGGGTGCGGCAGCGTCAGCCGCGGATCGCTGCTGGTCAGCGCGTCGACGGCGACGACGTCGACGTCGAGGGTGCGCGGACCCCAGCGTTCGCCACGGAGCCGGCCCCGCATCTCCTCCGCCTCATGCGCCGCAGCCAGAAGGTCCGCCGGAGTTGCCCCCGCCAGGTCGACGACAAGGACGGCGTTGAGATAGGCCGGTTGCGGTCGCGCCCCCGGCGCCGTGACGGGATCGGTCTCATAGAGCGGCGACATCGCGCGGACCGGGAACTGCCGGGACAGGTAGTCCACGGCGGCGCGCAGATGCGCCTCGCGATCACCGAGGTTCGACCCCAGGGAAAGCACGCCGGTCATCCGGCAGCGGATCTGTCCCGGCGGACCGTCACGACCACGTCGCTGACCGGTTGCCGCACCGGCGCTTCGGGCTTATGCACGGCAACCTCGACCGCTTGCACCAGTGGTGACAGGTCGAGCGCTGTCGCGGCGAGCCGGTCGGCGAGGGTCTCGAGCAGATCCACGGGCTCACCGGTCACCACGGCCGCGAGCCTGTCGGCGAGCTCGGCGTAGTCAACCGTCTGCGAAAGGTCGTCGGTGGCCGCGGCAGGCGCGGTGTCCACCTCGAGCACGACATCGACGACGAATCGCTGGCCGTCCCGGCGTTCCTCGGGCAGCACACCGTGGTGCCCGCGCAGCGTGAGACCGCGCAGCGCAATGCGGTCGGTCATGCCGGATCTTCCACGGGTGACAGCACCGGAGATCCGTGATGGACCCACAGCCGCCAGCCGTCGGGGCGGCGGCGGAAGACGTTGGTCGACACGACCTTGGCGCTCGGGCTCAGCCCGCCCTCCGCGTCGGTGACCGCGGTGAGGATGTTCTCCTCGCAGGTCACCACGGCGACGTCTCCGTCGACGAAGATCTGCTCGTCGGTGAGGAAGAACTGGATGTAGCTCGTGTTGGCCATGATGACCGACCACGACCGGAGCACACGCGACCGGCCGCGCACGAGCTGCCAGCCCGGGTGGATGCACTGCACGTCGTCACTGTCGTCCCAGATCGCCTCCATCCGATCGACGTCGCCGGCCTCGAAGGCGGCGTAGAGCTCGGCGTTCGCAGCAGCAACCGCTGCGACGTCGTCGCTCACTTGTCGGCCTCGAGAGCGCGGCGCCACCGGGCCACCACGCGAACCGCGTCGGCATTGGCGCGCACTTCGTGCACCCGCACCGCCCACGCGCCGGCCGCCGCGGCGAGCGCAGTGACCGCGGCCGTGGCGTCGTCACGGTCGGCGACGGGGCGGGCGTTGTCGTCGTCACCGAGCAGCGCACCGAGGAACGACTTGCGACTCGCGCCGACGAGCACGGGACGCCCGAGCGCGCGGATGGCGTCGAGGTGCGCGAGCAGTTCCCAGTTGTGCTCCGCCGTCTTGGCGAACCCGATGCCCGGGTCGACGATCACCTGGCTGATGTCGACGCCCGCGGC
>JAFAQI010000053.1 GCA_019246495.1 Frankiales bacterium
CCGGGACGACGTGCGTTCCGTACGCCGAGTGCGCCGGCAGCTGAGTCAGCCACAACATGCCGAGCACTGCCAGCGAGAACCCTGCCGTCGCGAGAGCCCGCGGACCGAACCGCGGCAGCGTCCGCGAGGCGATCGTCGACGACGTGATGACGCCCAGCGGGAACGGCAGGAACGCGACGCCCGCCTTGAGCGCGGAGTAGTGCAGCACGCCCTGGAAGTAGTAGGTCAGGAACAGGAACACGCCGAACATCGCCAACGTCGCGAGGAAGAACGCGAGGTAGGACCCGCCGCGGTTGCGGTCGAGCACGATCCGCAACGGCAGCATCGGGTTGGCCGCGCGCGCCTCCCACCACACGAAACCTGCGAGCAGTACGACGGCAGCCGCCAGCAACGACAGCGTCAGCGGAGCCGTCCACGAGTGCAGCGATGCCTCGGTGAAGCCATAGACGAGCGTCGCGAGACCAGTGGTTGCGACAACCGCGCCCGGCACGTCGTAGTGCCGGTCACCCTCGGCACGGCTCTCCTTGATGAGCGGCAGCGAGGCGATCGCGACAGCAATGGCGATCGGTGTGTTGACGAGCAGCGTCCACCGCCAGCTCAGGTACTCCGTCAGCGCGCCGCCCGCGATCAGACCGATCGCCGCGCCGGTGCCGGAGATCGCGCCGTAGACCGCGAAGGCTTTCGCGCGCTCGTGCGCCTCGGTGAACGTCGTCGTGATGAGCGAGAGCACCGCGGGGGCGAGCACCGCGGCGAACACTCCCTGCAACGCCCGCGCGCCGAACAACCAGCCGGCCGACTGCGCGAGACCACCGAGCGCCGACGCGCCGGCGAAGCCGAACAAGCCGACGAGGAACGTGCGCTTGCGGCCGAAGTAGTCGGCGATGCGACCGCCGAGCAACAGCAGGCCGCCGAAGGTGAGCGTGTAGGCCGTCAGCGCCCACTGTCGGTTGGCGTCACTGATGTGCAACGCCTTCTGCGCGTGCGGCAGTGCGATGTTCACGATCGACGCGTCGAGGATGATCATCAGCTGCGCGACGCCGATCACGGCGAGCGCGAGCCAGCGACGGTCCCGCTGCCCACCCACCGGCGCCGGTGCCGAGCTCGTTGTCGATGTCGAGGTTGTTGTCATGTCGTCTTCTCTCCGTCCCCGCGAGAGGGGGCCCTGGCCGTCGAGTCCTTGCCATTCGTCGTGTGGCGACTTACGCTGAACCGGTAAGCGGATGCCGCCTCCGTTAATTTACCGGAGGCCCCCTCCGGTTTGTCAACTGCAATTCCGGTGAACTTTTCGACGTACGACGCACCGGCGTACCGAGTCCTGAGGAGGAGGCGAGATGGCGCGAGCAACCCGCGCTGACGCCTGCCGCAACCGGGACCGGCTGCTCGACGTCGCGTCCGCCGCGTTCGCCGAGTCCGGCGTCGAGACGTCGCTCGAGAAGATCGCGAAGGAAGCCGGCGTCGGCATCGGCACGCTCTACCGCCACTTCCCCACCCGCGACTCACTCGTCGAGGCCGTCTACCGGCACAACGTGGACCTGCTCTGCGAAGGCGCAGAGGAGCTGAGCGCGACGAAGCAGCCCGACGAGGCGCTCGAAGAGTGGATGCACCGCTGGGTCACGTTCGTGCCCGGCAAGAAGGGCCTCGCGACCTACCTCAAGTCCGTCGTCTCGGCCGACTCCGACTTGTTCGCGACGTCGCAGCAACGCGTGCAGGCGACCATCACGATGCTGCTCGACCGCGCTGCGACAGCCGGGCAGATCCGGCCCGGCGTCGACGGCATGGACCTTTTGCGGGCGCTCGGCGGGGTGTGCCTGATGTCAGAGCCGGCGACCGGCGGTCAGTGCGGCAACACGATCGTCTCGTTGCTGATGGACGGGCTGCGCTACGGCGCAAAGACGCCCGCGTCCGCGCGCTGACTCAGATCTCGCGGATCAACATCTCCTGAGCCATGCTCAGGCACAACCGCCCGTCCGCGTCGTAGAGCGATCCGCGGATGAGGCTGCGGCCGGCATGGTTCACCGCGCACCGAACCTCGAACAACGCCCACTCGTCGAGCCGGATCGGCCGGTGGAACCACAACGCATGGTCGAGGCTCGCGTCGAGGTAGCCGTCCCACCGACCGAGGCTCAGCGGACGCGCGCCGCTCGCGGTCATGTCCGAGACGTACGCCGCAACTGCAGCGGCCGTCGCCGCGTCGTCGGGAAGCGGTCCGGTCAACCGCACCCAGTGCCGCCGGGTGACCTGCTCGGTCGCATCGACCGCAGCCACCGGGTTGGGCAGCACGAGCAGCTCGAACGGTCCCCAGTCCCACGGATCTGGCTCGCCGGACGGGCCTTCGCCGACGGGCGATGGCGGCTGCCACTCCTCGGCCGTCTCGTCCTCGTGGAACTGCGCGGTCATCGTGAACACACACGCGCCGTCCTGCGCCATGCGCACCTCGTTGGTGCGAAACGACCGGCTGCGGCGCACGACCTCGACCGTCATCGTGAGTGGCACGCTCGGCCGCACCGGACGCAGGAAGTAGCAGTGCGCGGAGTGCGGACCGCGATGCCCCCCGTCGACCCGCGCCGCGGCGGCGGTCGCATACGCAACCGTGTGGCCGCCGAACAGCCGCGGGCCGTACCAGTCCGGCGGCGTGACCTCGAAAGTCCCCGGCGCGCTCTCCGTCAAAGTGAAGTCGGCGAGCAGCTCCCGCACCTGGTCGCTGCGGGTCTCTGCGGTCACTGCACCGTCACCGGGAAGTCACCGCACGAGCGCCTTTGTCAGCTCCGCGAGGCAGTCCGGCATCGCCTCGGCGATCTCCCATACGTCGTCGACGAGGTCGGGGCACGCCATGATGCCGACGTCGAGCCGGTCGAGGTTGGACAGCACGGTGATGTTCATGCCGGCACCCGGCAGCAGCGGACCGAGCGGGAAGATCGCGTCGACAAGTGCACCCGCGAGATAGAGCGGGATCGGCGGACCTTGCACGTTGCTCACGATGAAGTTCGCGAGCGTCGGCTGCATCGTCGTCAGCCCGAGCGTGCGCGTGAGCCACGTGACGAACGACAGCGCCGCCGGCGGCGTCACCTCGGCGAGACCGGCGATCGCGGTCGGGCCGACGGCGGCGGTGAACTCCTTGGCCGCAACCGTTGCCTGATGCACCTCGGTGAGCAGTGCCGCGCCGTCGTCCTCATCCATCGGCAGCGACACGAGCATCGTCGCGAGGGTGTTGGTGCCGGACGTCTCGCCCTCACCCGCGTTGACCGGCACACCACAGACGACGGACTTTGCCGGCACGGCACCGCGGTGCTCGAGATATCGGCGTACGGCGAGCGCGACGACGGCGAGCACGACGTCGTTGAGCTTCACGCCGGCCGCGTCCTTGACCGCCTTGGCGTCCTCGAGGGAGATCGCGGTGAACGCCGCGGTCCGCCGGTCGGTCAGCGGACCGCTGATCACCGTCCGCGGCGCGGGTGCGGGGAGCGCCGAGCGGCCGTAGCGGTTGACAACGCCACCCAGTGCCCGGACGGTGCCGACGGCGTTGCGGCCGCCCGACAGGACGAGCCGGCCGATGGCGAGCGGGCGGCGCAGCTGCGCCAACGCGGTGCGCCGCGCGACGTCGACCGCGCCAGGCGGGTCCGGCGCCTCGCCCACCGAGGGCGCGGGCCGGGCGGGCCCGGCGTGCTCCGGCGACAGGTCGAGCAGCTCCGCGATGAACTCCGCGCCGGCGGCGCCGTAGAGCGTGCTGTGGTGCACCTTCGCGATCAGGCCGACCTGGCCGTCGGGAAGCCCGTCGACGATGTGCAGCTGCCAGAGCGGCTTGTCGCGATCGAGCAATGTCGTCGTGATGTCACCGACGAGGTCGCCAAGTGCGCGGAGGTCGGCGGACGGCAGAGTCTCCGTGAAGACGTGCTCGGTCAGGTCGACCGACGTGTCGTAGTGCCAGTAGGGCTTGTCCAGCGACAGCGGCGTGGTGACGAGCCGGCGGCAGAACGGCGGCATGAGGTGCAGCCGCTCGCTGATCGTCTGCCGCAGCCGCTCGGCGGAATAGTCCGCGCCGCCGCTCGGGTCGAGCACGAGGACGCCGACGACGTGCATCGGCATCTCGGGCGTCTCCAACGCGAGGAACGCCGCGTCCATCCCGCTGAGCTGCTCGGTCACCCTGTCGCCTTCCGGCTGGTCAGTCCTGGCGCACGCATCGCGCGGCCAGGCCGGCAATCTTGGCCGACCGGGTGAACGATGCCACGACGTCGGCGTCGAGGCCGTTGGTGAGGTAGGCGAACGACAGACCGGTGGCTGGGTCGGCCCAGGCGATCTGGCCGCCGACGCCCTGCGCGCCGAACGCCTGCGGGCTGTTGCCGCGGCCGAACCCGCGAACGAGCGCGTGCCCGTCGTCGCCAGCGACGACGAGGCCGAGCGTGCGGTTGGCCGGCACCTTGAACAGCGGATCGACGAGGATGTTGCGGACGTTGCCGGTCGCGTCGGCGAGCACCTTGTCGTCGAACAAGCCGGCGCGGTTGTGCAGCAGCTGCTGATAGAGGAGCGCGACGTCGGCGGCGCGGCCGACCGCCCCGGCGCCGGGCACTCCGGCGGACAACACGGCCGGCTCGTTGAACCGCAGCAGGAACTGCTCGCCGGTCTCCTTGACGTGGTCGCCCAACGTCTCGCCGTCGCCCGCGTCGCCGACGGCGCGGATCGGCACGACGTCGTCGTACGTCCCGGTGCCGAGAGCGAGCCCGCGCAGGCCGAGAGGTCCGGCGATGCGCTCGGCGAACACGTGCCGGAAGTCGCCGCCGGTCAGCCGGTCGACGACCTCAGCGAGCGCCCAGTAGGCGGACGTCGCGTGGTACTCGGTCTGCGTCCCCGCCGGCCAGTCGAGCCGCCACGACGCCATCCGCGTGACGCGCGCGTCGCGGTCGGCGCCTTCCTCGGGGCGCATCGGCGCTCGGGGGAAGCCGGCCGTGTGCGTCAGCAGGTGCGCGACAGTGACGTCCTGCTTTCCGTTGCCGGCGAACTCCGGTAC